>JANMWV010000592.1:0-15154 GCA_031394165.1 Actinomycetes bacterium | reverse complement strand
CGCGTCATCAAGCGGCACGGCACCACGATGGTCATCTGCACCAACCCCCGGCACAAGCAAAGGCAAGGCTAAGTGGCTCCCCTCGCAGCCATCGGCGGCGCCCGGCCCGCCCACACGCGGCGCGCTGCCGCGTCCTCGGTCGACCCCAGAGAAACCACACTGGGGTCTCCCTGCGTCCTTGCATCGCTTGGTGTGGACGCCCCGGGGATCCACCATGACCACGAGGAGAACCACTAGTGGCCCGCATCGCGGGAGTCAACCTCCCGAATCAGAAGCGGCTCGAGATCGGGCTGACCTACATCTACGGCATCGGCCAGCCGACGGCGCGCAAGATCGCAGCCGCGCTCGGCCTCTCCGCCGACACGAAGATCCGCGACCTGACCGACGACGAGGTCACGAAGCTCCGCAACTACATCGACACCGAGGTCGAGGTCGAGGGTGACCTTCGCCGCGAGCGCCAGCAGGCGATCAAGCGGCTCTCGGAGATCGGTGCCTATCGCGGCCTGCGCCACCGTCGCGGCCTGCCGACGAACGGGCAGCGCACGAAGACGAACGCACGCACGCGCAAGGGCCCGAAGAAGACCGTCGGCCGCGGGAAGAAGGCGAAGTAATGGCCCCTCCGAGGAAGTCTCCCGCCACGCGCGGTCGCACGCGGCGCAAGGTCAAGAAGAACATCGCCGTCGGCCAGGCGCACATCAAGACGAGCTTCAACAACACGATCGTCGCGCTCACCGACAAGGAGGGCAACGTGATCGCCTGGGAGTCCGCCGGCTCGGCAGGCTTCAAGGGCTCGCGCAAGTCGACGCCGTTCGCCGCCCAGGTGACCGCCGACGCCTGTGCGCGCAAGGGCATGGATCACGGCCTCCAGAAGGTCGAGGTCTTCGTGAAGGGCCCGGGCTCCGGACGCGAGACGGCGATCCGCTCGCTCCAGGCCGCCGGCCTCGAGATTCTCTCGGTCAAGGACGTCACGCCGCAGGCACACAACGGTGTTCGGCAGCGGAAACGGAGGCGCGTCTAATGGCCCGCGAGGTGTGTTTTGGCTAGAGACTTGGGCCCGAAGTGCCGCATCTGCCGCCGCGAGGGGATGAAGCTGTTCCTCAAGGGCGAGCGCTGCCTCACCGAGAAATGCGCGATCGAGCGTCGCTCGTATCCACCGGGTGAGCACGGACGCGGCCGTATCAAGCAGAGCGAGTACCTGTTGCAGCTGCGCGAGAAGCAGAAGGCGCGCCGCTACTACGGGCTGCTCGAGAAGCAGTTCCGCGGCTACTACGAGAAGGCTTCGCGCCGCTCGGGCGTCACGGGTGAGGAGCTGCTGCGGATGCTCGAGACGCGGCTCGACAACGTCGTCTACCGCCTCGGGTTCGCCGCGTCGCGTGCGCAGGCACGCCAGCTCGTCCGCCACGGTCACTTCCAGGTGAACGGGCGCCGCGTCAACATTCCGAGCTTCCAGGTTCGTCCCAACGATGTGATCACCGTGCCGCCCAGCTCGGCTGCACAGCAGGTGATCCGGGACGCCACGGATCTCGTGTCCACCGTCGCGCCGTGGTTGCAGGCCGACCACGACGGACTCACCGGCAAGGTGCTGAAGCAGCCCGAGCGCGGCGAGATCGACACGCCGGTCCAGGAACAGCTCATCGTCGAGCTCTACTCGAAGTAAGGGAAGGGATTTCTTTGGCAATTCGCGCAATCGACTTTCAGATCCCCAAGATCATCCACGAGGACGCCGACGACCATCGCGGAGTCTTCGTCATCGAGCCGCTCGATCGCGGCTTCGGTCACACGTTCGGCAACTCGCTGCGCCGCGTGCTGCTCTCCTCGCTGGAGGGCGCCGCTGTCACTTCGGTGAAGGTTGAGGGAACCGCGCATGAGTTCACCACGCTTCCTGGCGTGCGTGAGGACGTGACCGACATCGTGCTCAACCTGAAGAATCTCGTGGCCCGCCTGCACGGCGATTCCCCCGAGGTCGAGGTGCACATCGCAGCGAAGGGCCCCGGCACGGTCACGGCGAAGGACATCGAGGCTCCGGCGGAGCTCGAGATCTTGAACCCGGAGCTCGAGATCGCCAACCTGGCCGACCGCGGCCGGCTGGAGATGACGCTGACGATCGGGCGCGGCCGGGGCTACATGCCCGCCGAGCTCAACCGCGGCCCGCAGCACACCATCGGCGTGATCCCGATCGACTCGATCTTCACGCCCGTGCGCCGCGTCGCCTACCAGGTCGAGTCCGCCCGCGTCGGTCAGCGCACCGACTACGACAAGCTCACGCTCGACATCACGACCGACGGCTCGGTCGACCCGAAGGACGCGCTCGGCGAGGCCGCCGAGGTCCTGATCCGCCAGCTCGCGATCTTCACGGACATCGAGAAGATGGAGGGCTTCGGCGAGTCGGCCCAGGTCGCCGGCGAGGGTGCCGGCCCCGAGAACGCGCTCGCGCATGGGATGGAGAACTTCCCGATCGAGGAGCTCGAGCTCGGCGTCCGCTCGTACAACTGCCTGAAGCGCGTCGGCATCGAGACGATCGGTGACCTCGTGATGAAGAGCGAGAACGAGCTGGCCGCGATCCCGAACTTCGGCAAGAAGTCGATCGAAGAGGTCAAGGAGACGCTGCAGCAGCACGGTCTCAACCTCCGCGGCGACAACGGCGGCGGCGGGGGCCTCGAATAATTGTGGCACCTCCGACGGCCGCATCCGCACTTCCGCCGGCTGCGAACCGGCGCGCTGCGGCGTCCTCGGTCGCACCCGTAAGAACCACTACGGGTGCTCCCAGCGTCCTTGCATCGCTTGGTTTTCGCGCGGCGGAAGCACGGCACGACCATCGGAGGCACCACTAGTGCGGCACGCTCGCTCAGGCAAGAAGCTCGGCCGCGACTCCGCGCACCGGAAGGCGCTGTACGCGAACCTCACGTGCTCGCTGATCGAGCACGGGCGGATCAAGACGACGCAGGCGAAGGCCAAGGCGGTCAAGCCGTACGTCGAGAAGATGATCACGCTCGGCCGCCGAGGCGACCTGCACGCGCGCCGGCAGGCGCTCGCGGATCTGCGCGTGCAAGACGTCGTGCACAAGCTGTTCGCCGACGTCGGCCCACGCATGGCCGACCGTCCCGGCGGCTACACGCGCATCATCAAGATCGGCCATCGCCTGGGCGACGCAGCCGAGATGGTGTACCTGGAGCTTGTCGACCACAATCCGTCGGCTCCCCGCTCGTAGTCGCCCGGCGAGGACGTCGCGGAGCGGAACTTGTTCCGCGCAGCAGTGACGCGTCCGGCCGTGAACGCGCGAAGAAGGGGGCCCACGGGAAACATGGTTTCCCCCGTGAAGCGAGCGGAAGCGCCTAGGCGCTTCCGAGAAGCGACCCCAGGCCCGCGCTGATCGCGGCGATGATGATGCCGGCGAAGGTGACGATGCCGAGTGCGCGCACGAAGGTGTCGTTGAAGAACTTCCAGCGGAAGTACGCGAGCAGCACGAGCTCGAAGGCGACGACGGCGATCGCGAAGAGCAGCGCCGCGTGGTAGTGCGGGATGAGGAACGGCAGCGAGTGGAGGATGCCGCCGAGGAACGTGCCGCCCCCAGTGATCGAGCCGCGCATGATCGGGTTACCGCGGCCGGTGAGCTCGCCGGTGTCGGAGAGCCCCTCCGAGAAGCCCATGCTCACCGCGGCGCCGAGCGAGGTCGCGAGACCGGCGATGAAGGCGTAGCGCGGGTTGTGCGTCGCGATCGCGATCGAGAAGATCGGCGCGAGGGTCGAGAGCGAGCCGTCGATCAGCCCGACCATGGCCGGCTGGACGCGCTGGAGGAGGAAGGTGTGCTTGTGCTTCTGCTTGTCCGACACGCGTGTAGAGTGTATCAAGGCTTGTGCAAACACCTAGAGCATAAGGCGCTCCTGACAAACGCCGTCAGGGTGCCCTGACGTGCGCGTCAGAATGACGATCGAGTACGACGGCACCCCTTTTCGCGGTTGGGCGATACAGCCTGGGCGGCCGACGATCGAGTCGTCCCTGCGCGAGGCGCTCGCCGCGACCTTCGCGTCGTACGGCGAGGTCGCCGTCGCGGGCCGCACGGATTCCGGTGTGCACGCACTCGCACAGGTGGTGTCCGCCGACGTCGAGGGCGGGCCGCCGCCGGTCCGCGCCGCGGAGGCGCTCAACACGCGCCTGCCGAACGAGATCTCCGTCGTCGCCGTCGAGGAAGCGTTGCCCGACTTCGACGCGCGCCGCTCGGCCCGATCGCGCACGTACCGCTATCGCATCTTCAACCGGCGCACGCCGTCGCCGTTCGAGGCGAATCGCAGCTGGTGGATTCCGCGTGAGCTCGACGAGCAGCGTCTCGCCACGGCGGCCGTGCTGCTCCCCGGTCGGCACGACTTCCGCGCCTTCACCCCGACCGAGACGCAGCACACGGTTTTCACGCGCACGATCGAACGCGCGGCGTGGACGCGGCGCGGCGACTACCTCGACTTCGAGATCACCGCGCAGAGTTATCTCCGTCACATGGTGCGCACGCTCGTCGGCACGATGCTCGAGCTCGAGCCCGCCGAGCTCGCGGGCTGCCTCGAGGGCCGCCCCCGCAGTGAGGCGGGACCGACCGCGCCGCCGTCGGGCCTGTATCTCGTTTCCGTGGCCTACTGAGTTACCTACGATGGATCGCGTGATCCGCTTCCCCGTCGTCCTCTTCGATCTCGACGGCACGGTCGTCGACTCGGGCGCGATCATCCTCGCGTCGATGCGCCACGCTATGCGCGAGGTGCTCGGCAGCGAGCACTCGGACCACGAGCTGATGGAGGCCGTCGGTGGGCCGGGGCTCGAGGCGCAGATGGCCGCCTTCGCGCCCGACAGGATCGACGAGCTCGTCAGCGTCTACCGCGCGCACAACGAGCCGCTTCACGACGAGCTCGTCGCTTGTACAGGCATGGAGGAGGTGCTCGTACGTCTCCACGCGGAGGGCAGGAGACTCGGCATCGTCACCGCGAAGCGCCGCTCGACGGTCGAGCTTGCGTTTGCGAACGTCCCGCTCGCGCACCTCTTCGAGACGGTCGTCGGGGGTGACGAGACCGCGCGGCACAAGCCCGATCCCGAGCCGCTGCTGCTCGCCGCCGAGCGAATGGCCGCCGACCCGGCGCAGACCGCGTACGTGGGCGACTCCCCGTTCGACGTCGGCGCTGCCAAGGCCGCCGGCATGTTCGCGGTCGCCGTTACGTGGGGCGGCATTCACGACCGTGCGCGTCTCGAGCCGGCCGAGCCCGACGCGATCGTCGACACGCCGGAGGAGCTACTCGATCTTGTCTAGGGCCAAGGCTGCCGCCGCCGGGTCTAAGGCTACGGCTGCGCGCGCCGCGGAGCTGCGCGAGCTCCTGAACCACGCGTCGATCGCCTACTACGTCGACGACGTGCCGGTCCTCGAGGACGCCGCCTACGACGCGCTCTACGACGAGCTGAAGGCGCTCGAGACCGACGACCCGTCGCTCGTCACCCCGGACTCGCCGACGCAACGCATCGGCGCTCCCCTCTCCGAAAGATTTCAAAAAGCTCAGCATCTGCTGCCGATGGGCTCGCTCGAGAAGGTGACGACGGACGAAGCGCTGCAGAAGTGGGAAAGCGACATGCGCAAGCGCCTGGCGATCAGTGCTGGGGAGGAGGGGGAGCCGATCGCGTACGTCGTCGAGCCGAAGATCGACGGCTCCGCGATCAACCTCACCTACGAAGGCGGGCGCTTCACCCGCGGCCTGACGCGCGGCGACGGCGTGCAGGGGGAGGACGTGACGCCGAACCTCCGCACGATCAAGACGATTCCCCTGCAAATGCGCGGTAACGACGCACCGCCGGTGCTCGAGGTGCGCGGCGAGGTCTACATGCCGCTGGCCGGATTCCGCGCCGCCAACGAGGCACTTGCGGCCGAAGGAAAGGCGACGTGGCCGAACCCACGCAACGCAGCCGCTGGGTCGCTGCGGCAGAAGGACTCGACGATCACGGCGGCACGCCCGCTCTCGATCTGGGTCTACGGCATCGGCTTTCGCGAGGGCCTCGACCTCGACACGCACTGGGAGACGCTGCAGTGGCTGCGGGAACGCGGCTTTGCGACGAACCCCTTCGCGCGTCGCCTCGAGTCGATCGCGGAGGTCGCCGAGCTCGTCCGCGAGTGGGAGCTTCGGCGCGTCGACCTCGACTACGAGATCGACGGCATCGTGATCAAGGTCGACGCGTACGACCAGCAGGAGCGGCTCGGCGCGCTGCACGAGCGGCCGCGTTGGGCGCGCGCATTCAAGTGGGCGCCGATGACGGCGATGACACGACTGAACGAGATTCGCATTCGCGTGGGCCGCACCGGCAACCTGAATCCGTGGGCCGTGCTCGAGCCGGTCGAGGTCGGAGGCGTGACGATCTCGCGAGCGACGCTGCACAACGAGGAGGACATCAATCGCAAGGACATCCGCGAGGGCGACGATGTCATCGTCCAGCGTGCCGGCGACGTGATTCCGCAGGTCGTCGGCCCAGCCGGGAAGCACCGGAAGGGAACGAAGCCGTTCGCGATGCCGACGCACTGCCCGCTTTGCGGCGTCGAGGTCGTAAAGCCCGAGGGCGAGGTGATGCACCGCTGCCCGAACCGCGCGTGCCCGTCGCGCGGGCTCGAGACGCTGAACAACTGGGTGATGGGCGCCGCCGACATCGACGGCGTCGGCGAGCAGACTGTCGGGCGACTCTGGCAGGAGGAGATGGTGCGCTCGATCCCCGAGCTCTATCGCCTCACTGCAGCGCAATTGCTGCAGCTCGAGGGGTTCGGCGAGATCAGCGCGAACAACGCGATCGCCGCGATCGCAGCCTCCAAGGGGATCCCGTTCTTCCGCGTCTTGTTCGGGTTGAACATCCCTGACGTCGGCTGGATCACGGCGCGCAATCTCGCCCTGCACTTCGGGGATGTCGACGCGCTGATGAGCGCGACGCAGGAAGAGCTCATCGAGGCCGAGGGCATCGGCCCCGAGCGCGCAGAGGCGATCGCCGAGTGGTTCCGCGACGACGACAACCGCGCGCTCGTCGCGGAGCTCCGCGAGCTCGGGCTCCGCTTCGAGGTCGGCGACGAGGAGAAGCCCGTCGAGGGGCCGCTGACGGGGAAGGTGTACGTGATCACCGGCACGCTCGAAGGCTTCACGCGCAACGAGGCCCAGGCGGCACTCGAAGCGCTCGGTGCCAAGGTGTCGGACTCCGTCTCGTCGAAGACGACGGGCGTGATCGTCGGCGAGGAGCCCGGCAAGTCGAAGCTGACGAACGCCGCGAAGGCCGGCGTGCCGCTGTTGACCGAGGCCGATCTCGTCGAGTTACTGCGAAGCCGCTAGAACCGCAGCGAACCGGTCCTGGGCGACGCGCGCCCAGCCCCAGGAGAGCGGCCAGCCGTTCTGGAGGATCGAGAAGACGTAGCGGTCGCCGACGAAGCCGGAGAGCGCCGACGCATTGCTCGTCGTGCCGGTCTTCGCCAACACGACGCCGGCCGCCGCAGTTCCGCGCATGCGATGCACGAGCGTGCCGCTGCGTCCCGCGACGGGCAACGCCGCGAGCAGCTCCGGCCGCACGCCCGGGTCGTTCCACATCACGGTGAGCAGCGACACGAGCGCGCTCGCAGTGAAACGGTCGAGCAGCGACAGACCAGACCCGTCGACGAGGCGCACACCCGACATCGGCACACCGGCCTGCGTGAGCAAGCCGGCGACGACGCCGATACCGGCGGCGGTCGACCCGCGTTCGGCCTGGATCGCGCCGAGCTGCTTCAGCAGCATCTCCGCCTCGAAGTTGTCGCTCGCGCGGTCCATCCAGCGCACCACCTCCCCGAGCGGCGGCGAGTCGACCGCGGCGAGCGGCACCGCAGTGTCGTCCGCAACTCCGTGCGCCGCGCCGCCCGCGACGTGCACGCCTGCGCGCACCAGCGCCTTGCGGAATAGTTGTGCAGCGGCGAGCGCGGGATCGAGTGATGTCCACCGGCCGACCCGCCCTCGGTCGACGATGAGAGCCGAGAGCGGCGGCGACTCTTCGATGGTGAACGACGCCTTCCAGCCCGGCGCCGTGCGTCGCGCGTCGAACCACGTCTCGTCGGCGAGTACGGAACCGGCGACGCGCGTGATTCCGTCGGCGCGGATCTGTCGTGCGAGCACGCTGAGGTCCGACGACGAGAGCGTCGGGTCGCCGTAGCCTTTCAGCACGAGGTTGCCGTGCCAGGTCGAGTCGACCTGCTGTCCGGCGCCGAGCACGTCCGTCTCGATCGTGAACGACGGCCCCAGTGCCGCGAGCGCCGCATACGTCACGGCGAGCTTTTCATTCGAGGCCGGCAGCAGTGGCAGCGTCGCGTTGTGCGAGTAGATTGCCTCGCCCGTGCTGAGATCCACGGCGAATGCCGCGGACGCCGCGCTGCTGACATGTGGCACGGCGAGCGCACGGTCGAGCCGCGGCTCCAGCGCGCCCTGGGCCGCACCCGCGCCTGCGGGCAGGACCAGTGCGGCGAGGGCCGCAGCGACGAGGCTGCGGGCACGAACGGGCACGACGGAATCCAGTCTTCCCGCGGGTGGCAGATGCGTCAAGGGGACGGGGACGTCAAGCGACATGGGTCCCGGCGGCGCGAAGATGGGCCTCCCGGCCCATACCGTTTCGCCGAGACGGCCTCGATACTTGGAGATCCCGTGACCGAGATCTCGTGACGCCGCGCCAGGCGACCATGTTCGAGCAGATCGAAGAGCTTCTCATCGCTCCCACGAGCGGCGCCGCGGCGCCGTCGCTGGCGAACCTCGAAGAGACCCTCACCGATGGCTACGCGAAGGCTCTGGCGCTCGAGGCGGAGCGCTGGCGGCTCGAGCGGCGGCTGGGCGAGGTCGCGCGCACCCTCGACGGGCCGGACGTCTCGAGCTTCGCGGACGAGCTTGCCGCGCTGGCGAAGCGGCTCACGAGCGCAGACGGCGAGCTGAGCCGCCTGCGGGCCCTGCTCCGCTCGCTGCACGAGCGGGCACGCTCGATGCGCCTCGCCGCGCAGACCGCCCAGTAGCGTGCGTTAGACAATCCCGCTGCGCACCGCGTACACGGCCGCCTGAATGCGGTTGTCGATCTGCAGCTTCATCAGGATGTTCGAGATGTGGTTCTTCACCGTCTTCGGGCTGATGTGCAGCTCGGCGGCGATCACCGCGTTGTCCTTGCCGTTCGCGATCAGCTTCAGCACCTCGATCTCACGGTCGGAGAGCTCGGCGCGGATCTGATCGGCGATCTCCGGCTGCGTGCTCGTCGCGCGCACGCGCTGCAGGACCTTCGCCGCGATGTTCGGTGAGATGAGCGACTCGCCGAGCGACGCCGCCCGGATGCCGGCCATCAGGTCGTGGATCGAGGAGTCCTTCAGCAGGTAGCCGCACGCTCCCGCGAGGATCGCGTCCATTACGTCGTTGTCCTGGTCGGAGATCGTGAGCATGACGACGCGCGTGAGCGGCGCGATCGCGGTGATGTGTCGCGTCGCCTCGACGCCGCCCATTCCCGGCATGTTGAGGTCCATGACGACGACGTCCGGCGCGATCTCGCGGACGATGCGGACCGCCTCGGTACCGCCCGCCGCCTCGCCGACGATGAGCACGCCCTGCTCCTCGAGCAGGTTGCGGAGGCCCGTGCGAAATAGATCGTGATCGTCGACGATGAGCACGCGGAGCGACTCTGCTTGCCGCCCCTCGGCCGTATGCAGCACTTCGGTCAGCTGTGATCCCCCCTTCCGGGCTCCGAGAGCTTAGTTGCTCTCAGTGAAGCGTGATCGTGATCGTCCGGCGGCCCCAGGCGCGGGCCTGGGCCAGGGTCGGGAACCAGAGGTCGATCGTCGCTCCACGAACGGCGCTGCCCGTGTCCGCGGCCACGCCCTCGCCGTAGCCGGGGATCGTCATCCGGGTGCCGAGCGGGATCAGCGCGGGATCGACGGCCACGACTCCCCAGCCGACGGGGACGCCGGTGGCGGTGCGCCCGGGCAGTGCGTAGCCGGTCGAGCTGACCGTCACGGTATGAACGCCGCCTGTTGCGGGCGCCGAAGGCCCGGGCGGCTGCGTCGGCAGGGAGGGGATCGCGGCTGCGGTGTCGGCCGCCGCCTGGAGTGCTTGCGACTTCGACTCGATGCGCTGTGCCGCGAGTTGAAGGGCGCCGATCTGTCGTGTCTTCAGGTTCTGCTCGCTGCGAAGCCGTGCAATGAACGCCAGCCGCTCGCCTCGCGCGGCGGCGAGGTCGTCTGCAGTGCGTCGCGCGGCGGCGAGTGCGGCGCTCAGTTGTGCCCGTCGTGCGGCGAGCGTCGAGCGTGCGTGAACGAGTCGGATTTGCGCGGCACTCGTCACTTCGACGACCTGCCTGTTCTGATCGGCGACGCGGGAGAGATCGTCGAGCTGCGTGACGGCGTCGTCGAGCGATTGAGCGCCGAGCACGACTGCGAGCGTGTTCACGTCGCCCTGCTCGTAGAGCGTGCGCAGGTGATCGGCGAGATGCTGTTGCGACCTTGCGAGCGTGTGTCGTGTCGCCGAGATCTGCTGTGCAAGCTGCAGCCGTTGCACGCGGAGGCTTGCAGCCTGCGACTCGAGCGACGCGAGCTGCGTCTGCGCCTTCTGGTAGCGCGTGTCGAGGGCGTAGAGGTCGAGCAACGCGTGATGCGCGCGTGCATCGAGGACGCCGGCCTGGCTGCGAAGTGAGGCCGCGCTGCCGCCCGGTCCGGCGGCCGCCGCGGCCGAGACGGCCAGGAGGACGAGCGCCGCAGAAACCCCCGCGATCCGGGTCGATCTGCCTGGAAGCCTCGCCGCGGATCTGCGCCTTCGGCCGCTCACGACCGCGGGACCGTAGCACAGGAAACCGCAGGATTTGGAGGACTTTGTGCGGTCCCGAATACCCTACGTTCGCCGAGGTTCAGGGCGGAATTGCGCCAGTTTTGTGCGCTTTGTCGAGTTGCAGGTGTCCGATACCCCTGCTAGCCTGCCGAACTTGTGACGTACCGGACCCTCCGGTGCGCCTGCCGCAAGCGATTCTCGGGAGTCCGTTATTAGGGTTCTGAAGCGACAGGCGCCGGTGCTCTTCGTTGTCGTCGCTGCGGCTTTCGTCGTGGCCGGCTCGGCGACCGGCGATCCCTCCGTCAGCGCCAAGCAGGCCCAGGCACAGCGGGTCATGGGCCAGATCCAGCAGCTCGATTCGAGCCTGCAGCGCGCGAAGAGCGCGTACGAATCGGCGAGCGCGAAGCTGTATGCGATCGAGCACAGTCTGAAGATCAACAAGGTCGCGTTGCGTGCTGCGCGCGCGAATCTCGGCAAGTCGCAGGTCGCGCTCTCGAGGCGTCTCGTCGCGATCTACACGACGCGTGACGACCAGTCGACGCTGTCGGTGCTGCTCGGCGCGCAGAGCATCGACGATCTCGTGAGCCGCATCGAGACCGTGCAGTCGGTTTCGTCGCAGGACGTTGCAGTGATGAAGCAGGTGATCGGCTTCAAGCATGCGGTCACCGTGCACCAGCGTGCGCTCGTAACTGCGCATCGCGAGCAGAAGCGGCTCGTCGCGGAGCGCGCAGCCGCGAAGGCGCGCATCGGCTCGCAGCTCAACCGGCAGGAGCACCTGCTCGCGTCGATCAAGGGCGAGATCGCGCACATGATCGCGATGCAGCGCGCCCGGCAGCTCGCGCTCGCCGGCGCTGCCCGCGCGCGCCTGTCGGCGGCGGAGCAGCAGCAGGCGCTGGCGCTCCAGGACACGGTGGTCGGCGCCTCGGCGTCGACGCTCGACGGCTCGGTGGCGCCGCCGTCGCAGTACACCGGCGTCGCCGGGATCGCCATGCGCTACCTCGGCGTCCCGTACGTCTGGGGCGGCGCCAGCCCGAGTGGCTTCGACTGCTCCGGCCTCATCGCCTACGTCTATGCCCAGGTCGGCGTCTCCTTGCCGCACTACACCGGCGCCCAGTGGAACGTCGGCGTCCCGGTCTCCCGCAGCGACCTTCAGCCGGGCGATCTCGTGTTCTTCGACGGGCTCGGCCACGAAGGCCTGTACATCGGCGGCGGCCAGTTCATCCACGCGCCGCACTCGGGCGACGTCGTCAAGATCTCGTCGCTCAGCGAGTCCTGGTACGCGTCGACGTATGTTGGCGCCCGCCGCGTCACGCACTAGCGGTTACTGGCGCGTCGCTCGCAGGAGCGAGAGCCACAGTACCGCCGCGACGGCGACCGGCATCAGCCACCACGCGTCGACGCCGCCGGCGGCGACGGAGGCCGTGACGCCGATCGCGAGCACGACGCCCGCCGCGGCCCGCCAGTCGTCGCCGACGACGAAGTCCCACCAGAACAGGCCGAACGCGCGGATCCGCCTCATGCGACGGCCAGCCTCCGTCTCCGCAGGGTCACGACCGCGCTGAACGAGAGCGCGAGCACGAAGGCGAGGACGACGGGCAGCGCTGCGTCATTGCCCGGCCAGTCGGCGCCGGCGCCCTCGGCCGACCAGAAGATGCCGAACGTCGTCAGCATCGTGCCGACCGCGAACTTCATCGTGTTCTCGGGCACGCGCGCGAGCGGCGCGCGGACGAGCACGCCCACGACGACGACGAGCACGAGCGCCGCTCCTGCGCCGAGCGCGGCGAGCCCGACGCTTCCCTGCGTGCTCCCGAACGTGATCACGATGAACGCGACCTCGAGCCCTTCGAGCAACACGCCCTTGAACGCGAGCGTGAAGCCGTACCAGTCGAGCCCGGCCCGAACCTCGCCGCGGGCGGCCCGCGCCTCCGCGAGCTCCTTTGCGAAAATCGCCTCTTCGTCGTGCAGCGCCTTGTAGCCGCTCGCGCGCAAGATCGCCTTGCGCAGCCATTGCAGGCCGAACGTGAGCAGCACGCCGCCGACGACGAGTCGCAGCGCGTTGATGGGAACGCGTGTCAGCGCCGGGCCGAGCGCCGCGACGATCAACGCGAGTGTGAGCGTCGCCGCGCCGAGCCCGGCGAGTGCGGAACGCCACCCGCGTGAGATCCCCGCGGCGAGCACGATCGTCAACGCCTCGACGAACTCGACCGCGCTCGCGAGGAACGCCGAGGCGATCAGGAAGCCGGCGGTCACGAGTGTCCTGCGAGGTGATGTTTCTCAGATTCTGGGGCGCGAGCACCAAGCGATGCAAGGACAGAGGGAGACCCCATAGTGGTTTCTATGGGGTCGACCGAGGACGCAGCAGCGCGCCGCGTGATCGGGTTCCAGAAGCGGGAAGGCATCACCTTGTAGGGCACTATGAGTACAAGGAGTCGATCTCGTCGGCGAAGTGCGCGTGCACGATCTTCCGACGCAGCTTCAACGTCGGTGTCACCTCGCCCGCCTCCTGCGTGAAGTCGCGCGGCAGGATCGCAAAGCGCTTGATCTGCTCGACACGCACGCGATCCTTGTTGACGCTGTCGACGATCTCCTGCACGAGCTCGCGCGGATCACGTCCGGTGGCGTCGACCTCGGCGTGGTCGACGGTGATGAGCGCAACCACGTACGGGCGGCGGTCGCCGACAACGAGCGCCTGCGAAATGAAGCGCGACGCCTTCAGTGCGTTCTCGAGGTTCTGCGGCGCGATGTTCTTGCCGCCTGCGGTGATGATCAGGTCCTTCTTGCGGTCGGTGATCTTCACGAAGCCGTCCGCGTCGATCTCGCCGACGTCGCCGGTGCGGAACCAGCCGTCGTCCGTGAACGCGGCGGCCGTCGCCTCGGGATCCTTGAAATAGCCGGCGAACACGGTGTCGCTGCGCACGAGGATCTCGCCGTCCTCGTCGAAGCGCACCTCGGTGCCCTCGACGGCGCGGCCGACGGTGCCGAAGCGGAAGTCGTCGGGATCGTTGACGCTGAGCGAGCTCGCCGTCTCGGTGAGGCCGTAGCCCTCGACCACGAGCATGCCGAGCGAATGGAAGAACTCGAGCACGTCGATGCCGAGTGGCGCCGCGCCCGAGACGCCGACGCGCAGCCGGCCGCCGAGCTTCTGCTTCACCTTGGCGAAGACGAGCTTGTCTGCGAGGCGCTCCCGTGTTGCGAGCGACACAGGCACCGGGCTCCCCGCGCGACGCAACCGGCTCGCGCGCGCGCCGACGTCGAGGGCCCAGAGGCCGATCCTGCGCTTCGCCCCGCCCGCGCTCTCGATCTGCTCGAGGACGCCGGCGTGAATCTTTTCGTAGATGCGCGGCACGGCGGGCAGAATCGTCGGGTGCACCGCACCGAGTGCTTCGCCGACGCGCGTCGCGTCTGCGACGAATGCGACGGTCGAGCCGGCATACGCGCCTGAGTGGTGTGCGAGCCGGCCGAACGTGTGCGCGAGCGGCAGGAACAGGAGAATCGTGTCGCCGCCGTCCTCGAGGTTCGTGCGCACGCGGAGGGCAGCGGTGACGAGATTCCTGTGCGTCAGCATGCAGGCTTTCGGCGGCCCGGTCGTGCCCGACGTGTAGATGAGCGTGCCGAGGTCCTCCTCCTGCACCTCGCGCGCTGCCGCGTCGACCGCGCCGGGATGCTCGCCGACGTAGGCGCGGCCCTCGGCCTCCATTGCCGCCAGCTCGTCGAAGCGGACGATTTCCTGCAGCGCCGGCGTCTCACCGTGGACCGACGCCAGCTTCTCGAGCTGCGCCTCGTCCTCCGCGAATGCGAGCACGGCCTCGGAGTGCGCGAGGATGTATGCGCACTCCTTCGCGGTGCTCGTCGGGTAGATGCCGACGACGACCGCGCCGATCGACATCACGGCCCAGTCGAGCAGCACCCATTCGAGCCGCGTACGGGCGATCACCGCGACGGCGTCTCCTCGGCCGACGCCGCGCGCGAGCAGCGCGTGCGCGAGCGCGTCCACGCGCCGTGCGGCCTCCTTCCAAGAGACCTCGCGCCAGCCGTCCGCCTGCTCCTCGAGGTACGCGGGCGCGGTCGTGCCCCCATCGAACATGTAGCGGTCGAGCACGTGACGCCAGAGCGCGGGGGCCGTTCGCGCCGTCAGGGGTGTCTCGCCGGCCGGCGCCGAGGGCGAAGCGGTCGTCACGGTCGCATGGTATTCGGGGAAGGGAACCTCCGGGGGGAGACGAACCTCCCTGGTCCCTCTACAATTTCGGGTGCACATGCGGACTATCTGGAACGGATCGATCAGCTTCGGGCTCGTCAACATCCCGATCGGGCTCGCGCTCGCGACCCAGCGGACGGATGTGGCCTTCCGG
>JANMWV010000585.1:0-3276 GCA_031394165.1 Actinomycetes bacterium | reverse complement strand
GCCTGGGCCTATCCGCTGATGGGCCGCGAAGGCGCGCTGAACCAGTTCCTGCTCAAGGTGCACATCGTCAGCCAGCCGGTGGACGCGTTCGGCTTCTCGACGCTCTCGGTGCGGCTCGCGATGATCCAGCTCTACATCCTCTTCATGATCACGCCAATCTTCTTCCTGCTCGGCCAGGTCGATCGCCACGCCCTCGAGTCCGCCCGTGACCTCGGGGGGAACTGGTTCAGCGTCTTCAAGGAAGTCATCCTGCCGCAGACGATGCCCGGCATCGTGATCGGCTCGATCTTCATCTTCGTTCTCACGATGGGTGAGTACGGGACCGTCGCTGTGATCGGCCAGGGGGCGGTCTCTTCCGTCGGCACGTTCATCCAGACGCAGGTCCAAGGGATCCAGTACCCGCAAGGGGCCGCGTCCGCCGTGCTTCTGGTCTTCGTGTTGATCGTCGGCGTGTTCGGTATCACGCGGTTCGCCAACCTCCGCGAGGAGATCTGAGATGACGACCGCCAGCGAAGCGGCAACGGGGAGGCCCCAGGATCGGGTCGTCACGCGCGAGCTGAAGCGTCGCCGAGACTGGGCGAAATGGGGTCTCAGCACCTACTTCGTGATCTTCCTGGTTTTCCTCTACGCGCCGATGATCCTGATGGCGGTCCTCTCGTTCCAGGGCTACTACGGCGGCGTGACGTTCCCGTTCCGCGGCCCAGCCGGCCTCGACTGGTGGCGGTCGATCTTCGAGACGAAGGTCGGCGGCGTCTATACGCACGCCGCGGACATCCGCGCGGCGGGTCAGCGCTCGCTGTGGGTCAGCCTGGCCGCCGGCGTGATCGTCGCCTTTCTGGCGTTCACGCTCTCGATGGCCTTCCGCCGGCGGTTCCGCGGTGACGGAGTGGCGTTCTACGTGATCATGCTCGCGCTGATGACGCCGGGGTTCCTGCTGGGTCTAGGAACGCAGCTGCTCTGGAAGTCCATGGGTATTCAGACATCGCTCTGGTTGTCGGCGCTCGGGGCGAACTCGGTGTGGGGCATCCCGTTCGGCTTCCTTGTCATGCTCGCCGTCTGGAACCGTTACGACGAGCACGTCGAAGAGGCTGCGCACGATCTTGGTGCGAACGTCGCCACGACCTTCCGGGAAGTAACCTTGCCGCTCGTCTGGACCGGCATCTTCGGCGCGGCGCTGTTCGGGTTCACGCTGACCTGGAACGACTTCGACCGCACCGTCCTGCTCGTGCTGGACAACACGTTGCCGCTCCAGATCGTCGGGCTGATCCAGGCCTCGGCGATCCGCCCCGACCTGTACGCACTCGGCACGGCGACCACGCTGGTCACGCTCGCGCTCATCTTCAGCGTTCTCGTCATCGTGACGGTCCGGCTGCGTGTGCGTGGACGTCGCGTCGAGAGGGTGGAGGAGGAACTCGGGCTCGAGGGCTCGATCGACGCCGACGCGGCAGCCCGGGCGACCGGCCTCGCGCCGTAGCCTGCGCCCTGGCGGGTCGGTTCCCATGAGCGCGAGGGTCGTGGTTGTCTCGACCGGTGGGACGATCGCCATGCGACCCGAGCCAGGCACGGGAAAGCTCGTGCCCCTGGTGTCGGGCGACGAGTTGGTGGAGATGATCGGCTGGGCCGATGCGCCTCCCGTCGAGCTGGACGATTTCGTGCGCGTACCAAGCTTCGACTTGTATGGGGAGCTGGCGCTGTCCCTCGCCCGGCAGGTCGTGCGACACGCCGAGCGGCCCGAGGTTCGCGGTGTCGTCGTCACCCACGGGACGGACACCATGGAGGAGAGCGTCTATCTCATCGATCGTCTGCTCCAGTCCGAGACACCGGTCGTCCTCACCGGCGCGCAGCGTGGCGCCGACCAACCCGATGCCGACGGCCCGCGGAACCTGCGCGACGCCATCCGGTTGGCCTGGTCGAAGGACACGATCGGGCCCGGCGCAGTGGTCGTCTTCGCCGGCCAAATCCACTCGGCGCGAGACGCTCGTAAGGTCCATACGAGCGCCGTGAATGCCTTCGATTCGCCAGGATATGGGCCGATCGGCTATGTCGACGAGAACGTCGTCGTGGTCAAGCGCCGGCCTGTACGCGCTCCGGCGCTTCCCGTGCCGGAGCGGCTCGCGCTGGTCGACGTGCACCGCCTCTTCGCCGGGAGCGACGGCCGCTTCGTCCGGCACTCGCTCGAGACGGGTGCGGAGGCGATCGTGCTCGAGGGGACGGGTCGTGGCAACGCGAACGACCACGTGGTCGCGGCCGTGCGCGAGGCGACCGCGCGCGGTGTTCCCGTCGTCGTCTGCTCGCGCTGCGCAGCCGGCCGGGTCGCGCCGGTCTACGGCCGCGGCGGTGGGCGCGACTTGGAGGAGGCGGGAGCACTGTTCGCGGGTGATCTCGCCGGGTCGAAGACACGTGTTCTTCTGCAGCTCGCGCTCGGCGCCGGACTGGACGTCGGGACGGCGCTGGCGGCCGAGTGCGGGTAGTCGTGCGCGCCCGGCCGTCGCTCGTTTTCGCGCTCCTCGCGCTCACCGTCGTAGGCCACGCCTCCGGCGCTGGGCCGAGCGCTCTGTCCGAGCGAAACATCTCGAATCTCCCTGGCCCGCAGACGAACGCGACTATCGCCGTCGACCCGCGCGACGACGCGATCCTGCTTGCGGGCTCCAACAGCCTTCTCGAGGGCGCGGAGCGCTTCTACAGCTCTACGGACGGCGGGCTGACATGGGATACCTCGACGGTGACCCCGCCAGTCGCCGACGTGCAATCCTCATGTCCGTCGGACCCGGGTGTCGCGATCGACCGGGGGGGCCGGCAGTACTTCTCGTTCGATCGCTCGGTCCCGTGCACCGGCGACGCTCCGTCCCGCGTGTACGTCTCTCACAGGGACGGACCGAACGCTACATGGTCGGCACCGGTGCTCGTGGCGCCCCTCGGGCGCGCTCGCGTCGACGACAAGCCGGCGATCGCGGTCGACGTGTCGCCGGTGAGCCCCCATCGTGGCCGCGTCTACGTCGCCTGGGCGCGCCTGTCCCGGCGAGTCGTCTACTCGATCGTGCTCAGCCACTCCGACGATCACGGGCGCTCCTGGTCGCGTCCGGTCAAGGTCAATCACGCCGGCGACGACCTGAACTACGCGACGCTCGCCGTCGCGCGGAACGGAGTGGTGTACGTCGCCTGGACGGACTCCCTGCGCTACTCCGTGCAGATCGCCCGCTCCACCGACGGCGGACGCCGCTTCTCCCCCGAGGTGAAGGCCGCCGCGTTCATCGTCATCTCCATCCCGCAGTGCGG
>JANMWV010000564.1:0-4642 GCA_031394165.1 Actinomycetes bacterium | reverse complement strand
CCCTCCCCCCCCGCGCCCCGCCCGCCCCCGGTGCTGCGGCCGGGCCGGCGCGGCATGGGCGGCCCCCGCTTCCAGCCTTCCAGCCGGGCACGGTCTGGGCGCGCGGCACGAGGCCGAGCTGCCAGAGCAGCTCGCGGCGCTTGAGGCCGAACAAGTCGCACGCGCCCGACTCGACGAGCGCGGCCACCTCGGCTTCGCTGAGCGAGACGCGCTGCGCGAGATCGCGGATCGACACGTACGCGCCGTTGCGATCGCGCTCGGCGACGACGATCTCCGCGTCGTCCTCCCCCACGCCCTGCACGTACTTCAGGCCGACGCGAACTGCGCCGTCCTCGATCGTGCAGCCGGCGCCGCTGCGGTTCACGTCCGGCGGCCGCGTCTCGACGCCGCGGCGCTGCCCGTCGCGCACGAGCGTCGCCGGCGGGTAGAAGCCCATCGGCTGCGCGTTCAGCAACGCGGCGAGGAACTCGGCGCTGTAGTGATGCCGCAGCCACGCGGACTGGTACGCGAGCAGCCCGAACGCAGCCGAGTGCGACTTCGGGAAGCCGAAGCCGGAGAACGCGACGAGCTTGTCGTAGACGTCGTGGGCGACCTGCTCGTCGACGCCCTTGGCGAGCGCGCCCTGGATGAAGCGCTCGCGATAGGCCTCGAGCGCGGCGAGCGAGCGCTTGCGGCTCATCGCGCGCCGCAGCCCCTCCGCCTCGCCGACGGTGAACCCGGCGAGGTGGATCGCGACGTCGAGCACCTGATCCTGGAAGACGATCACGCCGAGCGTCTCGCGCAGCGGCTGCTGCAGCAGCGGATGGTCGGCGGGCGGCTCGTACGACGGATCCTCGCGCAGCCGCTGGCGGCGCTCGATGTACGGATGCACGGCCTTGCCCTGGATCGGCCCCGGCCGCACGAGCGCGACCTGCACGGTGAGGTCGTCGAGGTTCTCGGGCCGCGTGCGCAGGATCGTCTGCATCTGCGCGCGGCTCTCGATCTGGAAGCAGCCGACGGTGTCGGCGCGCTGGATCTCCGCGTAGACGTCCTTGTCGTCGAGCGGCACGCGCGAGAGGTCGATGCGCTCGTTGCGCGTGCGCGCGATCAGGTCGACGCACTCCTCGACGGCCGAGAGCATCCCGAGCCCGAGCAGGTCGATCTTCAGGAAGCCGGCGTCGGCGCAGGAGTCCTTGTCCCACTGGCACATCTGCCGGCCTGCCATCGCCGACGGCTGCACCGGCACGAGCTCGATGAGCGGCCGCGTGGAGATCACCATGCCGCCGGGGTGCTGCGAGATGTGCCGCGGCAAGCCCGAGATCTCGCTGCAGAGCTCGGCGAACGCGCGCCAGCGCGGCGAGGCCAGTTTCTGCGCCGCGTCGGGCAGCATCAGCACCTCCTCGCCGACGCGCGCGGCGTTCCAGCCGTCGGAGAGCTTCGCGAGCCGCTCGAGGTCGGCGAACGGCAGGCCGAGCGCCTTGCCGATGTCGCGGATCGCGCCGCGCGAGCGATACGTCGAGAAGCTCGCGACGAGCGACGCGTGGTCGTGGCCGTACTTCTCGATGACGCCGACGATCAGCTTCTCGCGGATGTCGCGCGGGAAGTCGAGGTCGATGTCCGGCACCGATGCCAGCTCCCGGTTGAGGAAGCGGCCGAGAGAAAGGTTGTTTGCGACGGGATCGACATGTGACAGCCCGGTGAGGTAACAGACGAGCGAGCCGACCGAGGAGCCGCGCCCGCGTCCCGGCGGCAGCACGTGGCGCATCGAGCCGGGGCCGCGCACCTCGTACGCGATCTCGCGCGCGAGCTCCAGCACCTCCCAGTGCAGCAGGAAGAAGCCGGCGAGACCGAGCTCGCCGATCAGCGCGAGCTCTTCTTCGAGCCGCTCGCGCACACGGCGCTTGTGGCCGTTCAGGTTCGAGTAGCGCTCGGCGAACGCGCGCTCGCAGACGGCGCGCAACTGCACGATCGCGGGCTCTGCTCCGTCGGAGAAGTCGGGATAGCGGTAGCCGAGCTCCTCCGTCAGGTCGAACGTGAGCCGCTCCGCGAGCTCGACCGTGCGGCGCGCAGCGTCGCGGTCGTCGGGAAAGCGGTCGAGCATGTCCTGCGGTGCCGCGAGGACGCACTCGTGGTTGCCGCGCCGCTCGCGCTCGCAGCCGTCGAGCGACGTGCGGCAGCGAATCGCGACGAGCACGTCCTGCAGTGCGGCGCGGCGCGTGTCGTGCGCGTGCGTGTCGCCGGTTGCGACGGTGCGGACCTTTAGCGACGCGGCGAGGTCACGCAGCGCGGCGTTGCGGCGTACGTCGCCGCGCTCGTACGGGCGCTGCACCTCGACGAAGAAGCGGTCGGGGCCGAATGCGCGCGCGAGCCGCGCCGTCGCCTTCGGGTCGTGCACTCCGAGCCCGTGGCGCGCGCAGCCGGAGAGGCAGACGAGCCCGTCGTTCAGCTGCTCGAGCCGGCGCGGCTCGAGTGACGGCAGCAGCGGCTCTCTCCCTTCCTTCGGGCGCGTGCGCGCATGTGCATGCGTGATCAGCCGGCAGAGGTTCGCGTAGCCCTGCTGCGACTCGACGAGCAGCGTCACGTGCGAGCCACCGTCCAGGGTCAGCTCGGCGCCGGTGATCGGCCGGATGCCGAAGTGCTTCGCCGCGTGCGCGAACTCGAGCGAGCCGTAGACGCCGTCGTGGTCGGTGAGCGCGAGGGACGTGTGGCCGAGCTCGGCCGCCTTCGCCGCCAGCTCCTCGGGTTGCGAGGCCCCGTCGAGGAAGGAGTAGGCGCTGTGGGCGTGGAGCTCGATGTAGGGCACCCCTCTGTTCTACACGAACATACGTTCGTTCGCATCGCTTCGCTCGCTTCACGGGGGAAACCCTGTTTCCCCCGTGGGCCCCCTTCTCGTGTGCTCGCGGCCGGACGCATCACTGCTGCGCGGAGCAAGCTCCGCTCCGCGACGAATACCGGCGTTAGCGGTCGAGGGGGCAAAGGTGGCAAGCACCTTGGCTGCGAGGCAGTATCGTCGGCTCTCGTGCAGGCCTTCTCCGGACGCATGGTGGGTCTCGTCGCCGGTCTGGTCATCGGCGCGGTGCTCAGCAGGCTCGTCGGGCCGGCCCTCGGCATCCCCTGGTGGGCGATGGACGCGTTCCTGGTCGCGCTCGGCGCCTCGATCCTGGGCTACTGGGCCGTCCGGCAGCGGCGAGGCCGCCGTTCCGCCTAGGCCTCGCCCGCGCCGAAGCGGCGCGGATCGAACGGGGCGGTCTCGGCCGGCGGCTCGTCCCCGGCGAGCAGCGCGGCGACGGCGTCCGCCGTGCCCGGCGCCAGCAGGATCCCGTTGCGGTAGTGGCCGGATGCCACGAGCAGGCCCTCCCACTCCCCGATCAGCGGGCCGTCGTCGGGCGTCGCCGGCCGGAGGCTAGCGATCGCCTCGACGAGCTCGAGCTCGGCGACGGCGGGTACCGCGCGGATCGCCCGGCGCAGGAGCGTCTCGGTCGCCTCGGCGGTGGCGGTCGTGTCGAAGCCCGCGTCCTCGATCGTCGCGCCGATCACCGTCTCGCCGCTCGCGCGGGGGACGACGTACACGTGCTCGCTGCGGATGATGCGCGTCGCGGGCAGCGGGCCTCGCAGTCGCAGGGTCTGGCCCTTGACCGGTGCGATCGGCAGGCGCTTCGCGAGCCGCCGCGCCGTCCACGCTCCTGCGGCGAGCACGACCCGTTCCGCGTCGATGCGCGTCCCGTCGGCGAGCACGACGCCGTGTGGGTCGAGCTCGACGACGTCCGCGCCCGTGCGTACGACGTCGCCGAGTGCTGCGGCGAGGGCGTCGACCACACGGCGCGGGTCGACCTGCGCGTCGTCGGCGAGGAGCACTGCGCCTCGGCAGTCATCCGCGATGCCGGGCTCGAGCGCGCGGCACTCGGCGGCTTCGAGCCACTCGCCGGTGATGCCGTCGGCGCGCGATCCGTCGAACGAGAGCACGAGCGAGCCGCAGCGCGTGTAGCCGGCGTCGATCCCCGTCGCCTCGCGCAGCTCCCCGGCGAACGCCGGCCAGAGCTCGGACGAGCGGAGCGCAAGCGCCGTGAACCCCGGCGTCTCCGGATCGGGCGCGAGCACGCCTGCCGCCGCCCTGGTGGCGCCGCAACCGGCGCTCTCGCGCTCGAGCACGCAGACGCTCAGGCCGCGCTGCACCGCCCGCCACGCCGAGGCGAGGCCGATGATGCCGCCGCCGACGATCGCCGCGTCGTACCGCTCCTGATGTCGCTGCACGGTGGGGACGATAGGCTCCGCCGCCGTGGACGGCACTGCTAGGCGCGCCAGGCTCGCCCGCTCCCGGCTCTATCTCGTGCTGGAGGCGCGTCCGCACGGCCGGGACCCGTCGCAGCTCCTCGACGCGGCGTTGCGCGGCGGTGTCGATGTCGTCCAGTTGCGCGACAAGGAGCTGGGGGACGACGACCTCGTCGCGGCGGCAGAGCCGTTCCGTCGCGTGTGCGCCGAGCACGACGCGCTCTTCGTGCTCAACGACCGGCCGGAGCTCGTCGAGCGGTGCGACGCCGACGGCGTGCACGTCGGCCAGGGTGACGCATCCGTCCCGGACGCCCGGCGCGCGGTCGGGCGCGAGCGGCTCGTCGGCCTCTCGGTGACGACGCTTGAGGAGCTCGCTGCCGCGGACGCCGACGCG
>JANMWV010000489.1:0-3124 GCA_031394165.1 Actinomycetes bacterium | reverse complement strand
AACCTCGGCTCGAAGTTGACGATGAAGTACCCCGCGATCTGGCTGATGGGCGAGCGGGCGCACGGCGAGGTGCTGTCGATCGCGTTCGCCGGCAAGGGCCAGCACCAGGATGCGGGCGGCAAGTGCGTCCACATCGCACCGAACACGACGTCGGTGATCACGTCGAAGTCGGTCTCGAAGGACGGCGGCCGCGCCGGCTACCGCGGCCTGCTGCAGGTCGGCAAGGACGCGCGCGGCTCGAAGTCGAAGGTCGTGTGCGACGCGCTGATCCTCGACGAGGACTCGCGCTCCGACACGTACCCGTACATGAAGATCGAGGCCGACGAGGTCGACATCGGCCACGAGGCGACGGTGTCGAAGATCGGCGCCGAGCAGCTCTTCTACCTCATGTCGCGCGGGCTCTCGGAGTCGGAGGCGAGCGCGATGATCGTGGCGGGCTTCGTCGAGCCGATCACGAAGGAGCTGCCGCTCGAGTACGCCGTCGAGATGAACCGGCTGATCCAGCTGCAGATGGAAGGCTCGGTTGGCTAGAACGGAGGCCGTCGAGGCCTACCGCACGCTGCCGATCCCGGACACCACCGAAGAGCACTGGCGCTTCACCGATCTGCAGGGGTTCGACCCGGAGTCGTTCACGTCGGCGACCGCCGGGACGGAGATCTCGACGCTGCTCGATCTCGACGTCGCGGGCTACGCGGCCGTGACCGAGCACGGGATCGACCTCACGAACATTCCCGAGGGCGTCCGCTTCGAGCCGCTGCCCGAGGACTACGAGACGCTCTACTCGCTCGTCGGCTGGACGGAGAAGTTCGCGGCGCACAACGCGGCGATGTGGAAGCACGGCCTGCTCGTCGTCGTGCCGAAGGGCGTCGTGCTCGAGAAGCCGCTGTACGTGCGCATCGCGGTGACGGGCCAGACGTTCTGGCGCATGGTCGTCGTCGCCGAGGAGGGCGCGCGCGCCTCGATCATCGAGGAGTACGCGTCGCCGAGCGACGACACCGAGGCGTACTCGAACGCGGTGACGGAGCTCTTCGTCGAGCAGAACGCGAAGCTCGAGTACGTTTCGCTGCAGAACCTCTCGAAGCAGTCGTGGCACTTCGCGACGCATCACGCGCGCGTCGAGCGCGACGCCGAGCTCGACTGGGTCGCCGGCGGCTTCGGCTCGAAGCGCGGCAAGACGCGCATCCAGAACGACCTCAGCGGCCCCGGCGCGACGTCGCGGGTGACGGGTGCGTACTTCGCCGACGGTGACCAGCACCTCGACTACGACACGTTCCAGGAGCACATCGCGCCGAATTGCGAGAGCGACTTCGCGTTCAAGGGCGCGCTGCGCGACAACGCGACCGCGGTGTGGCGCGGGATGATCCGCGTCGAGCCGGAGGCGCAGAAGACGAACGCGTACCAGGAGTGCCGCAACCTGATGCTCTCGCCGACGGCGCACGCGGTGCCGATTCCGGGCCTCGAGATCATGGCCAACGACGTGCGCTGCACCCACGGCGCGACGGTGAGCCGCGTCGACCGCGAGCAGCTCTTCTATCTGATGACGCGCGGCCTGCCGCGCGCCGAGGCCGAGCGGATGGTCGTGCGCGGCTTCTTCCAGGACGTGCTCGACCGCATCGAGCTCGAGCCCGTGCGCGAGGCCGTCACGGCCGCGCTCGAGGCCCGCATCCCGCAGGCGTAGAGCGGCTCGGCGCTAGGCGGCGGTGCTGCCGTCGAAGTCGACGGCGATCACGTGGCCGTCGGCGTCGCGGAGCGAGTCGGCGTCGGGCACGTAGGGCGTGGGCTCGGCCGGCGGATCGTTGCGAGAGGCTTCCTTGCGGAGACGCTTCTGGGTCCGCTTCTCGAGGACGGCCTGCTCGCGGTCGCGCTTTGCCATTGTCTGCTGCCGCTTTGTAGCCATACAGCTCCCATCTCGGGCCCCTCGATCTAGACGAACGGCGGCTCGTGCAGGGGCGGGAGGCACGGGAACGCCGTCTCCAGAGTAGCCGCGGGCGGCGGCGGGTCAGAGGATCTTCGAGAGGAACTGCTTCGTGCGCTCCTGCTCGGGCGCCTCGAAGAAGTGCTCGGGCGTGCCCTCCTCGATGATGCGACCCTCGTCCATCATCACGACGCGGTCCGCGGCCTCGCGTGCGAAGCCCATCTCGTGCGTGACCACGATCATCGTCATGCCGTCGTGCGCGAGCTCCTCCATCACGGCGAGGACCTCGCCGATCACCTCGGGATCGAGGGCGCTCGTCGGCTCGTCGAACAGCATCAGCGCCGGCTTCATCGCGAGCGCGCGCGCGATTGCGACGCGCTGCTGCTGGCCGCCCGAGAGCTTGCCGGGATACGTGTCGCACTTCTCGGCCAGACCGACGCGGGAGAGCAGCTTGACGCCGTCCTCGGCCGCCTGTTTCTCCGGCACGCCGAGCACGCGCACCGGCGCCTCGATCACGTTCTCGAGCGCGGTCTTGTGCGGGAAGAGGTTGAAGCGCTGGAAGACCATCCCGATCTGCGTCCGCTGCTTCGAGATGCTCCGCTCGGAGTCCTCGACGAGCTTCCCGTTCCGCTCGCGGTAGCCGATCAGCTGCCCGTTGACCGTGATGCGGCCGCCGTTGATCTTCTCGAGATGGTTGATGCAGCGGATGAACGTCGTCTTGCCCGACCCGGAGGGGCCGATGATGCAGACGGTCTCGCCCTTGGGCACGTCGAGGGAGACGCCCTTCAACACTTCGAGGCGCCCGAAGCGTTTGTGGACGTCCTCGGCGCGCATGACGACGTCGCTCATCGCTTGACGAACGCTCCGACCGGCGTCCACGACGCGACGAGACGCTCGCGGAAGCTGAGCTCGTCGTCGCCGCGCTCACTTGCACCGAGCTTCCGCTCGATCGCCGCCTGGATGAAGCCCCAGACTCCGGTCAGCACGAGGTACCAGAACGCGACCGCCATGAAGTACTCGACCGGCTGGAACGTCTGCGAGTAGTGGATCTCGGCGTCGGCGAACATCTCGTAGACGCCGATGGTGAAGACGAGCGACGTGGTCTTCAGCATGTTGTTGAACTCGTTACCGAGCGGCGGGACGATCACCCGCGCCGCCTGAGGCAGGACGATCCGCCGCATCGCCAGGACGTACCGCATGCCGAGCGAC
>JANMWV010000488.1:0-1837 GCA_031394165.1 Actinomycetes bacterium | reverse complement strand
AAATAATTTATTGCTCATATGTTTTTCGCCGCCGCTACGACGGCTTGTCGCTCGGGACGGGGCTGCCGGCGACGGTACCAGGCGAAGCACCGTCGGCCCCTTCACCGTCCGCGAGTGCGTCGTCGCGGCCGCCGGCATCGTCGTCGCCGTCGCTCTTGAGCTGTGCCTCGGCGCCGCCCGCCGTCGCGGCAGTCGCAACCGCGCTGCCGCCCTTCTTCTTGCGCCGCCGGCGCGCCCGCGTCGGGGTGACCTTTGGCGCCGGCAGGTTCTCGGCCAGCGCGTCGGCGATCTCCGGGATCGTCCCGATCCGCTCGCGTGCCGCGTCGATCACCTGGTTCGCTCGCGGTGTGTAGCCGTCCACCGAGGCGAGCAGCGCGACACCGATGTGACGAGGCTGCGCGAGCGCTACCTGCACGAGCCTGACCAGGTTCTCCTCGTGGCGGTGCCCGCGCGAGTTCGCCACCGCGCCGAGCAGCCGCTTGCCGTCGGGGAACTCGGCAGAGGCGCGCCGGTCCTGCAGCTTGCGCGTGCCCTTGGCGAGCTTCCACAGCCAGCGCTCCAGGATCTGATCGGGTGCGATGGCCTTGCCCTCGGCGAGCGCGCGCAGCAGGGTGCGGATGCCGAGGATCCGCTCCTTCTCCCAGGGGAGCGCCTGCAGCACGAGTGTCACGAGGTCGTCGAAGGCGGCTCGCTCCACGGGCATGCCGACGCGGTCGGCGAGCGCTATCGCGCGGAGCTTCGGGTTCGGATTCTCGGCGGCGCAGACCGCGAGAAACTGCTCGAGCGCCGTCTTGGCAACGCCCATCTGCACGAACCTGCGGACGAAGTCGGCGCGCTCCTCGTAGCGGATCGTCCGGCCCGCGATCGTGCCCCAGAAGCGCTGCTCCTCGTCGTCGAGGTAGCGCGGGTCGACGCGCTGCCACTCGGCAGTGATCACGTTCAGCCGGCGGACGACATCGGGGGTGACCGGGACGAGCCACGGTGCCGGCGTCAGGCGGCGGCGGGCGCGCCGCTGCGAGCGGCGCCGTGGCGCTGGCGTGACGCGCGCGCCCTCGCGGTAGAAGTCGGCGTCCAGCAGCGAGTGCAGCGAGACGACGCGGTCGTGGTGCGTGGACGACTTCGGCACGAAGTCGACGACGATGCCGGACTCCTTGCGCGGGTGCAGGCGCATGATGCGGCCGATCCGCTGCTGGTACACGCGTTTCGA
Organism: Actinomycetes bacterium; assembly: GCA_031394165.1. GTDB lineage: Bacteria > Actinomycetota > Thermoleophilia > Gaiellales > Gaiellaceae > Palsa-739. Next base: position 630 of record JANMWV010000488.1, on the reverse strand, counting down.
CGCGGTTGGCGCGAGGTGCATGCACACGGTTGCACGCGGCGAGTTCCAGCCCTCTGCGAGCAGCATCGCGTTGATCAGCACGTTGATCTCGCCGCGCTCGTAGGCGGCGAGCGTCTCGGCGAGCTTCACCGGCGGCGTCTTGCCGGAGACGGCCTCGGCCTTGATGCCGGCGGCGCGGAACTCCATCGCGAGGTTGTAGGCATGGTCGACGCCGGCGGCGTAGACGATGCCGGGAGTCTGGCCGAAGCGGTCGCGATAGAGCGATGCCGCCGCCTGGTTCAGCGCCTGGTGGTCGAGCGCGCGGGCAAGCTCGCCCTCGTCGAAGTCACCGCCGATGATCGGCACCGAATTGATCGCCGCGACGGGCGGCACGCGCAGGCAGCGCAGAGGCGCGATCAGGCCACGCCGTGCCGCGTCGGTGAGCGGGAGGTCGTCCACCGAGGCGGGGAAGACGTCGGAGACCTGCTTGGCAATCAGCTGCTCCGTCGCCGTCATGCCGATGTAGATCGGCTCGCTCAGGCTGCGGATCGCGGCGCTCGTCTTCTCGCCGAGGGCCGTGTGCGCCTCGACGCAGATGACGAGCTGGTACGCGTCCCGCGAGACCGCAGCGGCATGGCGCGCGAACCAGGC
>JANMWV010000486.1:0-3490 GCA_031394165.1 Actinomycetes bacterium | reverse complement strand
CGCGTCGAGCGCATCCGCCAGTTCACGCGCATCGCGCGGCTCGCGCTCGCGCAGACCGGCAACGCGCTCGCGGCGACGGCCCACCCGATTCAACTGGCGCAGCCGAAGCAGAAAGGACGCTCGTGGGTGCTCTCCGCGCAGGTGCAGTCGTACGGCATCGCGCTGACCGTGACGTTCCTCGCGCTTCTGCTCGCGGCGGGCGCCACCGCCGCGGAGCGCGACGAAGGCACGATCGGCAGGCTCCGCCGCGGGCTCGTGCCGATCGGCCGGCTCGTGTGGGCGAAGGCCGCGCTTGCGGGCGTCGTCGGGCTCGCGCTCGGCGCGGCGCTCGCGCTCGTGTTCGGCGTCGTCGCCGAGGTCGGCGGCGTCACGGGCGGCGAGCCGTGGGCGCGGCTGCCGTTGCTCTTCGCCGGCGTACTGCTCGCGGCGGGCGTCGTCGGCGCGGTGGGGACGCTGCTCGGAGCCCTCGCGCGCGAGGCGCGCACCGCGTCGCTGCTCGCGGTGCTCGTCGTGCTGCCGGTCGTGTTCCTCGGTCTCGTGCCGCGCAGCGCGGTTCCGCTCGCGTGGTGGGTCAGCAACTTCCTGCCGTTTTCGCACGCCTTTCGCCTCTTCAGCGCAGCACTCTTCGACCCGAGCCCCTGGCGGCACGTCGCGATCGAGACCGCGTGGCTGCTCGGCCTCGGCGCCGTCTTCGGCGGGCTTGCCCGGCTCGGCATGCGCCGGCTCGCTTCCTGAGACGTACTCTTTTCCCATGAGCTCCTTTCCCGACGTCCGTCTCCGCCGCTTCCGCCGCACGGGCGCGCTGCGCGGGCTCGTGCGCGAGACGCGGCTCGACCTCGAAGCATTCGTGATGCCGCTCTTCGTCGCGCCGCAGTCGTTGCGGAACGAGGCGCTGCCGGGGATGTCGCGCCACACGGTCGACGATGTCGCGCGGGAGGTCGAGGAGCTCGTCCGCGGCGGCGTGCAGGCAGTGATGCTCTTCGGCGTCCCCGAGGACAAGGACGAGCAGGCGACCGGCGCCTGGGACGACGACGGCATCGTGCAACAGGCGCTGCGTGCGCTGCGGCCGCGCTTCCCCGAGCTCGTCCTGCTCACCGACGTCTGTCTCTGCGAGTACACGTCGCACGGGCACTGCGGCGTGCTCGTCGACGGCGAGGTGCACAACGACCAGAGTCTCGAGCTGCTCGCGCGCACGGCGGTGAGCCATGTCGAGGCCGGCGCCGACGTCGTCGCGCCGAGCGACATGATGGACGGTCGCGTGCACGCGATCCGCGAAGCGCTCGACGAGCATGACTTCGAGACGGCGCCGATCCTCGCGTATTCGGCGAAGTACGCATCCGCTTTCTACGGGCCGTTCCGCGAGGCCGCCGACTCGACGCCTGCAGTCGGCGACCGGCGCGGCTACCAGATGGATCCCGCGAACGTGCGCGAGGCGCTGCGCGAGTGCGAGCTCGACGTCGACGAGGGCGCCGACGCGATCATGATCAAGCCGGCGCTGCCGTACCTCGACGTGATCCGCGCCGCGCGCGAGGCGTTCGACGTGCCGATTGCGGCGTATAACGTCTCGGGCGAGTACGCGATGATCAAGGCCGCCGCGCAGGCGGGCTGGATGGACGAGCGCCAGGCCGCGCTCGAGTCGCTCGTCGCGATCAAGCGCGCGGGCGCCGACCTGATCGTCTCGTACTGGACGCGCGACCTGCCGCAATGGCTGTAGGAGCTTGCCAAGCGCCAAGGGCGGGCCTTCTGCCGGCTGCAAAGCGGCGCGCTGCGGCGTCCTCGGTCGCCCCGATAGGAACCATTATCGGGGCTCCCTGCGTCCTTGCATCGCTTGCTTTTCGCTCGGCAGAAGACGCGCCATGACGCCTGGCAAACTCCTAGGTACTCGCTCTGCTCTGTACAAGCGCGCGCTCGAGCTGATCCCCGGCGGCGTCAACTCGCCGGTGCGCGCAATGAAGGCGGTCGGGCTCGACGAGCCGTTCTTCGTCTCGCACGGTGACGGCGCGTACCTCGTCGACGTCGACGGCAACCGCTATCTCGACTGGGTGCTCTCGTGGGGGCCACTGCTCTTCGGGCACGCCGATCCAGAGACCGTCGAGGCTGTCCGCGAGGCCGCGCTGCGTGGCACGACGTTCGGCGCGCCGACCGAGGCCGAGGTCGAGCTCGCGGCGGAGATCGCCGACGCCGTGCCGTCGATCGAGAAGGTGCGCCTCGTCTCGTCCGGCACCGAGGCGGCGATGAGCGCGCTGCGGCTCGCGCGGGGGTTCACGAGCCGCGATCGCATCCTCAAGTTCGCCGGCTGTTACCACGGCCACGCCGACGCGCTGCTCGCGAGCGCAGGCTCGGGGCTCGCGACGCTTGCAATCCCGTCGTCGGCCGGCGTGCCGTCCGCCGTCACCGCCGACACGATCGTCGTGCCGTACAACGACGTCGAAGCGGTTGCCGAGGCGGTGCTGCGCTACGGCGAGGGGCTCGCGGCGGTCATCGTCGAGCCCGTCGCCGGGAACATGGGCGTCGTCCCGCCGGCGCAGGGCTTCCTGGAGGTGTTGCGCGAGCTGTGCGACGCGTCGGGCGCCCTGCTCGTGTTCGACGAGGTGGTCACCGGCTTCCGCGTCGCGCGCGGCGGAGCGCAAGAGCTGTACGGTGTCACGCCCGACCTGACCGTCCTCGGCAAGATCGTCGGCGGCGGGCTCCCGCTCGCGGCCTTCGGCGGTCGCGCCGACGTGATGGACCGGCTCGCGCCCTCCGGCCCCGTCTACCAGGCCGGCACGCTCTCGGGCAATCCGCTCGCCACCGCCGCCGGCCTCTCGGTGCTGCGGCGGCTGCGCGACCCCGCTGTCTACGGTGAGCTCGAGCGTCGCGGCGCGCGGCTCGAAGCCGGGCTGTCGGAGTTCGGCACCGTGCAGCGCGTCGGCGCGATGCTCACGCTCTTCAACACCGATCGCGCCGTGCTCGACTTCGACGACGCGCAGGCGTGCGACGCCGAGCGGTACGGCGCGCTGTTCCGCCACCTGCTCGAGCGCGGCATCTACATCGCGCCGTCGCAGTTCGAGGCGATGTTCCTCTCCCTCGTGCACGGCGACGAGGAGATCGACCGCACGATCGAGGCGGCCGGTGAGCTCTACGGCAGCGGCTGAGCTCTGGCGCACGATCGCGCAGGACGCGATCGCCGAGTCGTCGCTTTGGGGCGGCATGCTCCGGCCTGAGTCGGAGCGTGAACACGAGCCCGTCTTCTCGCCGCTCGCCGAGGAGCGCTTCGCGCTCGGGCTCGAGACGATCTACGAGGGCTATCTCGTCCACTACGGCACGTCGCGGCTCTTCGCTCCGGTCGACGAGGACGCGGCGCTGCTGCTCGGCGACTACCTCTACGCGCACGGGCTCGTTCGGATCGCGTCCTGTGGCGACGTCGACGCCGTGGCCGACCTGTCGGAGCTGATCTCCCTCTGCAGCCAGCTGCGCGCCGAGGGCGCCGGCGGCGACGGGCCGCTGTGGG
>JANMWV010000484.1:0-3838 GCA_031394165.1 Actinomycetes bacterium | reverse complement strand
TGCGTCTGCGGTCACGAGCCCGAGCTGCGCGCGATCGAGCGCCGCCCGATTCGTGCCGGCCAGTCGGAGGTCGCCGCGAACCCCCGCTCGACGTCGGCGCGGCTCCGTGCGGCGATCAAGGCGGGGGGCGCCGAGTAGTGGCTGCGGTCGACTGGTTCGGCGCGGCCGCTCCGGCGATGCCCGCGCCCGCACGGCGGCGTCCGCGTCCCGATGCAGCACCGGCCGCGCCTGCGCCGCGTACACGTGCATCGGGGCGGCGGCTCACCGGCGGCATCGTCTGGATCTCGCTCTTCGCGCTGTTGCTCACCGGCATCGTCGCGCTCAACGTCGCCGTCCTGCGCACGAACATGCACGTGAGCCGTCTCGACCAGCAGGAGCTCCAGTTGCGCGCCGAGAACCAGGCGCTGGCGTCGCTCGTGTCGAGCGCCGCGTCGGCGCGCCGGATCGAGTCGACGGCACAGAAGCTCGGCCTCGCGCCGGCGCCGGCGACCGACACCAGCTACCTCGACCTCGCGCAGAAATAGCCGATGGCGCGCGTCGTCAATTCGCGCATCCGGTTGTTGCTCTTTCTGATCGTCGCAACGTTCGCCGTGCTGCTCGCGCGCAGCGCGTGGATCGCGACTGTTCGCGCGGCGTCGCTGTCGTCGTTCGCGCAGGCGCAGACGAAGGCCACCGTCGTCCTGCCCGCAGGTCGCGGCACGCTGTACGACGCGATGGGCACGCCGCTCGCACTCGGCGAGCAGGCGACGACCGTCTACGTCGATCCGCACGAGATCACCCGGCCGCGCGCGGAAGCCGCTGCCGCATCGCGCGTGCTCGGGCTGAAGCCGAACGACGTGCTGCACGCGCTGACGACGCGCGGCACCCATTTCGTCTATGTCGCGCGCAAGGCGTCACCGCAGCGTGCGACGCTGCTCGCCGCGAAGAAGCTGCCGGGCTTCCACTTCTACGGTGAGGAGCGGCGCTCGTACCCGCAGGGCTCGGTCGCAGCGCAGGTGCTTGGCTATGCCGGTGTCGACAACACCGGTCTCTCGGGACTCGAGCTTCAGCTCAACCCCGATCTCACGGGTGCCGCCGGCAAGCAGACGGTTGTCCGCGACCCGATCGGCCGCCCGATCTCGATCCAGAGTGTCGTGCCCGCGCGCGACGGCAAGGCGGCGTTCCTGACGCTCGACCACACGATTCAGGCGAACGCCGAGCAGGTGCTGCGCGCCACGGTCGCGCGCTGGCGCGCGAAGAGCGCGACCGCGGTCGTGCTCGACCCGAAGACGGGCGCTGTGGTGGCGATGGCGACGCAGCCGGGCTACGACGCGAACGAGGTGGGAACGAAGGGCTTGCAGAGCAATCCCGCGGTCACCGACGTCTTCGAGCCCGGATCGGTGTTCAAGGTCGTCACGATCGCGGGCGCGCTGTCGCAGGGGCTCGTCACGCCGCAGACCAGATTCACGCTGCCGTACTCGATTCGCGTCGCCGACCGCGTCATCCACGACGCAGAGCCGCGCGGCACGGAGACGATGACGGTCTCGCAGATCCTCCAGCGGTCGTCGAACGTCGGCACGGTGACTATCGCGCGCACGCTGCTCGGCGAGTCGCGTCTCAAGCGGTGGATCAAGCAGTTCGGCTTCGGCAGCCAGACGGGCATCGACTTTCCGGGCGAGACCGCCGGCCTGCTGCCCTCGTACTGGTCCGGTTCCACGATCGGCAACGTGCCGATCGGCCAGGGCGTTTCGGTGACCGCGATCCAGCTCGCCTCGGTCTACGCCGCGATCGCGAACGGCGGTGTCTGGATGCAGCCGCATCTCGTCGACCACGTGCAGGGCGACAAGCCGCCGGCGCCGCGCGCGCGCCGGCTTCTCTCGCGGCACGTCGACAGGGTGCTTCTGACGATGTTGAAGGGCGTCGTCTCCGACGTCGGTACCGCGGTCGGTGCGAGCGTGCCGGGGTACAGCGTCGCCGGCAAGACCGGCACGGCGCAGAAGCCGAGCCCCAACGGCGGCTATGCAGCGGGCAAGTACGTCGCGACCTTCGTCGGCATGGTGCCGGCGAGCGATCCGCGCCTCGTGATCCTCGTCACCGTCGACGAGCCGAAGCTCGCGATCTTCGGCGGCATCGTCGCAGCCCCGGCGTTCGCGCAGATCGCAGCCTTCGACCTGCAGTACCTGGAGGTCAGGCCGGACCTGCCGCTGCGGTGATGCGCGCCGGTAGACTCGCCCCGCGATGATGGATCTGGAGCGCCTCGTCGCCGCGCTCGGGGCGAATGAGGTCGTTGGTCGGGCTCCGGTCGAGGTTCGCGACCTCGCCTACGACGCGCGGACGGTCACCCCGGGAGCGGTGTTCTTCTGCGTGCCCGGTACGCAGGCCGACGGGCACGACTTCGCCGCTGAGGCCGTCGAGCATGGCGCCGTCGCCCTCGTCGTCGAGCGGACGCTCGAGCTGGCCGTGCCGCAGGTCGTCGTGCCCGACGCGCGCGCTGCGATGGCGGTCGCCGCGGACGTGTTCTTCGGGCGCCCGACGGAGGAGCTCGAGGTCGTCGGCGTCACCGGCACGAGCGGGAAGACCACGACGTCGTTCCTGCTCTTTGCGATCCTCGCCGCCGCCGGCCGGAGACCGGGTCTGCTCGGCACCATCGAGGCGCGTGTCGGCGGCGAGCGCCGCGGTGTGAAGCGCACGACGCCCGAGGCGATCGACCTGCAACGCCTGTTCCGCGAGATGCTCGACGCCGGCGACCGCTCGTGTGCGATGGAGGCGTCGTCGCATGCCTCACAGCTGCACCGGCTCGACCGGGTGCGTTTCTCCGCGCTCGTGTTCACGAATCTCAGCCAGGACCATCTCGACTTCCACGGCGACATGGAGTCGTACTTCCAGGCGAAGCGGCGGCTCTTCCTCGAGACGAGCCCGCGTGCTGCGGTGAACGTCGGCGACGAGTACGGCAGGCGGCTCGCCGCCGAGTTGCCGGACGCGCTCACGTTCGGACTCGCGGACGACGCGCAGATCGGCCCGCAGGCGCTCGAGGGAATCGACGTGAAGTTGCGCGGCCGGTTCAATGCCGAGAATGCGCTCGGTGCGCTCGCCGCAGGGCGGTTGCTCGGCATTCCCGACGAGGCGATCGCGCGCGGCCTCGAGTCGGTGCGCGGCGTGCCAGGACGCTTCGAGTCGGTCGACGAGGGGCAGCCGTTCGCGGTGATCGTCGACTACGCGCACAAGCCAGGCGCGCTGGAGAGCGTGTTGCGTGCCGCGCGCGAGCTTGCCGGCGGCGGTCGCGTCATCTGCGTCATCGGCGCCGGGGGCGATCGCGACAGAGGCAAGCGCCCGTTGATGGGGAAGCTTGCATCCGAGCTGGCCGACGTGACCATCGTGACCTCCGACAATCCGCGCAGCGAAGACCCGCAGGCGATCGTCGACGAGATCCTCGCCGGCGTCACCGGGGACGTCGGCGTGGAGCTCGACCGCGCCGCCGCGATCGCGCGCGCGATCGAGCAGGCGCGCGACGGCGACGTCGTGCTGATCGCCGGCAAGGGAGCCGAGCAGGGCCAGGAGTTTGTCGACCGCACGATCCCCTTCGACGACCGGCAGGCGGCCCGCGAGGCCCTCGGGGCGCACGCATGATCCCGCTGCGCGTCGCCGAGGTGCAGGAGCTCGGGCTCGGCCGCCTCGACGCGCACGCCGACACGATCACCGGCGTCGAGATCGACTCGCGCCGCGCCGGCCCCGGCGACCTCTTCGTCGCGCTCGGCCGCGGCATCGCGTTCGTCGACGACGCGATCGCGCGAGGAGCGGCCGCGACGCTCGTCCCCGACGACGGCCTCGCTGCGATGGCTGCACTCGGACGGGCGGTCCG
>JANMWV010000471.1:0-1513 GCA_031394165.1 Actinomycetes bacterium | reverse complement strand
CGTTCCCACGCGGTACGGTGGCGACGAGTTCGCGGTGATCCTCCCCGAATCGGACAGCGAGGTCGCGTCGCGCGTGGCGCGTCGCGTGCTCGAGAAGACGGCGGCGCAGACGCTGCCGCTTGAGCTCGCCGCGGAGGGGCTCAGCATCGGCCTTTAGATCGGCGTTGCGACGTTCCCCCGTCCTTCCGGCGACGCAGCGGCGCTCGTCGAGTTCGCCGACTCCGCCATGTACAAGGCGAAGTCTGGCGGCGGCGGCGTCCGCGTGTGGGAGCACAGCTTCGCCGAGGGTCCGCGCGGCTCGATGCGTCCGCAGGCTTCGACGCCGCCGCCCGCACCGTATCTGGCCGAGCCAGCGCGTCTCGCGTCGGCGATCCTGCAGGCCCTCATCCCGCGCGGGCTCGCAAGCGACCACAACGCCGTCGTCGTCGGTAAGGAGGGTCAGGTCCTCACGATCGCGCTACCGACCCCCAATAACGCTGCAGTCGACGCGATCTCGAAAGCATCCGGATTCGCGGTCTACCCCGTCTATAGCAACGCCGCGGATCTTGAGGCCACCCGGCGCAGGCTCAGCGAGCCCGCCTAGCTAACGAGGCCGGGCTTCCTCGCGCTGCACGCCGCCCTCGGCGCCCTTGAACAGATAGCCCACACCCGGCACGGTCTGAATGACGTCGCGGGTGCGCCCGTCGGCGCCGAGCTTCCGTCGCAGCCGGCTCACGTTCAGCTTGACGAGATCGCCGCCCACGTCCGCGTCGTAGCCCCAGACGCCCTCGAGGATCTCCTCCTGAGTGAGCACGCGGCCGGGGTTGGCCATGAAATGCCGAAGGAGCTTGAACTCCGTCGGTGAAAGATGCACCGGGACCTCCGCGGTGCGCACCTCGTGCGTCGCCTCATCGAGGACGACGTCGCCGGTCGTGTACACCGACGGCGCCGGCCGGCCGCGGGCATGGACCGAGCGGCGCAGGATCGCCTTCACGCGCGCGACCAGCTCCTTGGGCCGGAACGGCTTGGTGATGTAATCGTCCGCGCCGAGCTGCAGACCACGCAGGATGTCCGACTCATCCTGGCGCGCTGAGAGCAGGAGCACCGCGACGTGCTCGTCGACGTGGCGGATCCGCTCCAGGACCACGAAGCCGGCGAGCTTCGGCAGGTTGATATCGAGCCCCCCCAGGTCGGGGTGCTCGCGGTTCAACGTCTCGAGCGCGGCCTCGCCGTCGTATGCCCGGACCACCTCGTAGCCCTCTCGCCGCAACGCATAGTCCAGTAGCTCAACGAGGTCGCGGTCGTCGTCGACGACCAGCAATTTCACGCCGATCCAGCCTCCTGCACGAGCTCCCGCGCCTTCGGGAGGGTGAAGTGTACCGACGTACCGCGTTCGGGCGCGCTATCGACGCCGATCTCGCCACCCTGCGCCTGCACGATCGCGCGGCAGATCGTCAACCCGAGCCCGAGGCCGCCGGCCTCGCCGCGGACGTTCCGCGAGCGGAAGAATCGCTGGAACAGCCGGGCCAGCTCG
>JANMWV010000457.1:0-1613 GCA_031394165.1 Actinomycetes bacterium | reverse complement strand
GGCGGGGTATGAGGGCTCGAGGACGATCCTCAATGATCTCTTGCGCGAGTTGCGGCCGCGGTTTGCGCCGGCGCGGACGTTCCAGCGCACGCGTTACGAGCCGGGGCAGGTGTGCCAGTTTGATCTCTGGCATGTAACGCGGCCGGTGCCGGTCGGCAGCGGGCAGGAGCGGCAGGGCTACGTCGTGGTCGCGACGCTCGGCTACAGCCGCGCCTGGGCGGGCGCGTTGGTGTTCTCACGCGCGGCGCCGGATCTGCTCTGGGGCATTCAGCGTTGCCTGTGGCGGCTGGGCGGGCTCCCGCGGCGGCTGGTGTGGGACCGCGAGGGCTGCCTGCACGCTGGGCTTGGACGCGCGACAGACGCCTACGCGGCGCTGCTTGGGCAGCTTGGCGTGGGCGGCGTGTTCTGTCGTGAGCGTGACCCGCAGGCGAAGGGCGCGGTCGAGCGTTTCCAGGGCTATCTGGAGACGAGCTTCGAGCCGGCACGAGGGTTCGTCAACGAGCGCGACTTCCAGGCCCAGCTCGACGCGTGGGTCGACGAGCGCGCCAATCAGCGCTTGCATCGCACGCTGCGGCAGCGGCCGATCGAGCTGCTCGCCGAGGAGCACGCCGCGATGACACCGCTCCCGCTGCTGGAGCCGGATCTCGAGCGGCGCGCGGTCGAGCGTGTCGGGCAGGATCCCTACCTGCGCTTCGACACGTGCGACTACTCGCTTGATCCGCGGCTGGTCGGGCAGCGCATCGAGACGCGTATCAGCCAGACCCGCATCCTCGCGGTCGCCCTGGCGACGGGCGAGATCGCGGCTGACACCGCCGTAGCTACGCCAAGCACCGCACGATCACCGATGCCCGCCACCAAGACACGCTCGAGGCGATGCGCGCCGAGCGCCTCGGTGCTCCCACCAGGCCGAGCGATGGTGTGCAGCGGCGGGACTTGGCGGCCTACGACGCGTTGATCCCGGCATGAGCGAGCTGTCCGCGGAGCTCGTGTTCCTGTGCCGCTCGCTGAAAGCCCCGTCGATCGCACGCGCGCTGCCGCGGCTCGCCGAGCGCGCGCGTAGCGAGGAGTGGACCTATGAGCGCTTCGCCGAGGCGCTGCTCGCCGCCGAGGCGTCCTCGCGCGAGACGCACGGTGGTGAGGGGCGTATCCGCGCTGCGCGCTTCCCCGCCCGCAAGACGCTCGAGGAGTTCGACTTCTCCTTCGCGGCGAGCGTCAAGCAGACGATCGTGCTGCACCTCGGACAACTCGACTTCCTCGCCGGGCGCGAAAACGTGCTGCTGCTCGGCCCGCCCGGGACCGGCAAGACGCACCTCGCGATCGCGGTCGCGATGCGCGCCTGCCTGGCCGGCCACCGCGTGCTCTTCGCAACCGCCACCGAATGGGTCGCACGACTCCAAGAAGCGAAGAAGCACGGCCGCCTCGAGGACGAGATCCGCCGCCTCAACCGCTACCCGCTGCTGGTCGTCGACGAGGTCGGCTACATCCCCTTCGACGCCGACGCGGCAAACCTGATGTTCACGCTCGTCTCCGCCCGCTACGAACGCGCCTCGCTGATCGTCACCTCCAACAAGCCCTTCTCAGAATGGGGCGGCATCTTCGGCGACGACGTGACC
>JANMWV010000402.1:0-4732 GCA_031394165.1 Actinomycetes bacterium | reverse complement strand
GGTGTGGGAGCCGTCGGCGACGCCGGTGTACGACTTGGGTGAGCTGCAGGCTGCGAAGGCGGCTGCATCGAGGCTGCATGCGAAGGTCGTGCCGGCGACGGCCGACGTAAACGAGAAGCTCGCGAGACTCGAATTCGAGAGGGCTGGCGGCTGAGCGCTGATCGTCGTGTCCGGTGAGCCAGTGCTTACCGTCCAGGTGTAGCTCGCGGGTGTCCCATCCGTGTTTCCCGCTGCGTCAGTCCCGCGCACGCGGAACGTGTGGAGTCCGTCAACGAGGCCGGAATACGCTGCCGGCGATGAGCACGCGACGGAGGCGGCTGCGTCGAGGCTGCACTGGAAGGTCGAGCCGGCCTCGGTCGAAGTAAAGGAGAAGGACGGCGAGACGGAGTTGCTCGGATCCGTCGGCTTCGCGGTGATCGTCGTGTCCGGCGGCGTGGTGTCGACCATCCAGGCGTACGTCGCGGCTGCGCCGGTCGCCCCGGTCGATCCGACCGGCTGCACTGCGAACGAGTGGGAGCCGTCGGCGAGGCCGCCGTAGGTCGTGGGTGACGTGCAGAGCGCGTAGGCTGCGCCGTCGAGCGAGCACTGAAAAGTCACACCGGTGCTCCCACCGAAGCTGAAGGCCGCACTCGAGGCATTGGATGGGTTCGCGGGCTTCAAGAGGAAGAATGCCGTCGGCGCGGTCGGCGCAGGAGTCCCGCCGCCTCCGCCGCCCCCACCACACAGCGGCATGACATTGAGGGGCACGGCGTTCGACTGACGTCCCTGAGCGTCCACCGCGGTCACGCTGACGAAGGCCTGCTTGCCCTGAATGCACGAGCTCGTGAGCGTCAAGGTGATCGTCGTCGCGGTCGTCGTGGTCGATGCGCCCCCGTCGACCGCAACGCTGTAAGACACCGCCGGGCTGCCGCTCAGAGGCGCGTCCCACCCGAGTGTCACCGTCGGCACGCCGACGCCGGTCACGTGAAGGTTCTGCACCGACCCCGGCACGTCGGCAGGTTGCGGGGCAAGCGGCGCCGTGGCGATGTTCTTGTTGGTGGCGACCCGTCCGAAGCTTGCCACTCCCTGCGCCTGCTGTGCCACAAGGCCGACCGGAGCCGCACCGAGATCCAGGCCCGCGCTCTGGGCTGCCAATGCCGCTGTCTGCCACTGGTTCGCATCGAACTTCGTGACGGCCAGGGGGCTCAGGACGATGACGCGGCCGCGCGCGACCCGGCCGAGTCTTGACACCTGGCCGATATCGCTGACGCGGAGGACAACTGGAAGCTTCGACCCGCGGGCGAGCTTTGCCGCCGTAAGCGGAATCGTGGTCTCCGGAACGCAGAGAGGCGCGCTCGCACCGGCACACGAGCGCGGGCGCCTCGATACTGGATAGGCCACGAATACAAGGAGCTTCGCCCGAGTTGCGCCGCGACGGAGCACGGCGATCTGCGTATCAGTCAGCGGCCCGCGCTCAGCAACGATCGCGTTGATGCCGTTCGCGCGCAACGTCACGGCCTGGGCGGCGGTGAAGGTGCTGGCCATGGCGGGGCTGGGAGCGACCACCCAGAGCTTCGCCGGCAGCTGCAGGACACGCTGCGGCGCGGGCGAGGCGGCGGCCGTCCCTGCGGAGGCGGCGGCGACGGCCATGATGAATCCGACTGATCGTGTTGTCCAGCAAAGGGACATGCGGCGGTAGCTCCCTGGGCGGCGGCAGGTGCAGAGGGAGGCATCGGCACCGAACGGTCCCTCCGGCATACCCGTTCGGGGGGTATGCGCGGAAACCTAGTCGGACGAGGAGGCGATGCGGCTAGCTGACCGTCGAGCTAGCGACGGCAGCGACCGGCATGCGGCCGTGCGCGGTGAGCGACTCGTCTACGGCCTCGATCATCCGGACAACCTCGAGTCCGAGGGCGGCCGACGACCGCGGTGATCGCCCGGTCCGGATCGAGTCGCAGAAATCGATGAGCTCGAGTTGCAGAGGTTCAGCGATGTTGACGCGAGGCGACACGATGTCGCCGGTGCGATACGTGAGTTTGTACTCGCCGAACGACTCCGGATCTGGAAGCGCAACGCCGGAGTCGAATATTCGTACGGGCTCATTCGATGTGTCGTCATAGACGACCATCTTCCGTGACCCGCAGATGGTCGTCCGTCGCAGCTTCGTTGGAGCGAGCCAGGCAAGCTCGACGTGCGCAATCGGGCCGGAGGCGAACTCCAGGTTGATGAAGGCGACGTCGGGTGTGTCCTCGAGGATGCAACCGCGTGCCACGGCGGTGGCGAACGATGGCGTTTCGTCGAGCCAGTAGCGAAGAATCGAGAAGTCATGCGGCCCAAGGTCCCACGCCACGCTCACGTCTTTCTGATGGAGACCGAGGTTTACGCGGCTCGTGGAGACAAAATAGATGTCGCCCAGCTCGCCCGTGGCGATGAGCTCTTTCACGATGTTGACCGGCGGGCTGTAGAGGAACGTGTGCCCCGGCATGAGTACGAGCTCGTTCGCCTCCGCGCGCACGATCAAGTCGGACGCTTCAGCGCTGGACGCCGCAAGCGGCTTTTCCACAAAGACGTGCTTGCCCGCATCGAGGGCCGCGCATGCAAGCCGGTAGTGCGTTGCCACCGGGGTCGCGATCGCAATTGCGTCGACCGATTCATCGCCGAGCACTTCGTCATATGAGGTCGTCTGGCCGACGCCGGGCCAGCGTCTGCCGTGGAGTTCGAGCGACGGTTCGCGGACGTCGCACATCCAGGCGACCTCGACTCCGGGAACATCGTGGAAGTTGCGCAGGAGGTTCGGCCCCCAGTAGCCGAGTCCGACGACGGCGACGCGAAGGCGATCGTGCATCACGCGGTTGCGTCCTTCTGCCGAAGGAGCTCGAACGGGGTTCGCAGGAGTAGCAGGAGGTCGAGACCCAGTGACCAGTTCCGCGCATACGACACGTCGAGGTCGAGCGCTTCGCCGAAGGTCGAATGCGCTCGCGCCGTCACCTGCCAGAGGCCGGTGATCCCGGCTGGAACGTTGAAGCGCTCGAAATGATGCGGACGAAAGTGCTCCGTCTCATACGCGAGGCACGGCCGCGGCCCGACCAGCGACATGTCGCCACGGAGGACGTTGAGCAGTTGTGGCAGCTCGTCGAGGCTCGTCTTCCGCAACCAGCGTCCGCTTCGTGTCACCGCGTTCGAGCGATCGAGTTTGAAGATGCCGTTCGAGGACGGCATCGCAGAGGCGTCCATCGTGCGGCGGATGAAGGCGCGGTGCTCTGCGTCGTCGGTGTCCACGCGCATCGTCCGGAACTTCAACGCCGTGAACTCCTTCATGCCCAGACCGAGTCGCGGCTGACGGAAGAAGATGGGGCCCGGTGAATCGCGCCTGACGCACCAAGCGGCGATCGCGAAGATCGGCGTCGTGAGCGTCAGGAGGATCATCGCGCCGATGACGTCGACGCCGCGCTTGATCGTTCGCGAGAAAGGAAGCAGTTTCGGCGATGGAAGTCCGACGAGCGGGAGCCCTTCGACGGAGTGCAGGTCGGCTTTCGGGCCGACAATCTCGTGGAGGCGCGGCACGATGTCGATCTGGAGGTCACGGCTCTTGAGCCGGCCGAGAACGTCGACATGCTGCTCGCTCCCCCCGCCGGCGAACGCTACGACGACGCGGTCGACCTCGAGAGCACGCACGATGCGCTCGAGATCGCCGATCTTGCCGAGCACTTGCGCGCCGCCCAGGTCTTCGCGGAGCGTGCGCGGCGTGTCGTCGACGAAGCCGAGCAGCCGTATCCCGTACTCCGGGTGCTGGAGGAACTTCCGAGCGACGAGCTGGCCGACGGCGTCCGCGCCCACGATCAACGTTGCCTGGGAATATGCAGGGCGGCGCCGACAGATGGCACGCGCCGCCGCCCGGCTGACAGTCACAAGCGCGATCGAAGCCGCCCAGAACGTGACGGCCTTGTACAGCTCGGGATCAGCGAGCCCCGTCACGTGCGCACCGACATATAGGCCCCATACGCCCAGCGTCACGACATGCAACACACCTACGAAGTCCTCGATCGTCGAACGACTTGTGCGCTCCTCGTCGTGGTCGTACAACGTGTGCAGCTTCGCTACGAGAACCCATGCAGGAAGGGTCAGCGCGAAGAGCAAATACTCGAATGCGAGCGCGAGCCGGTTCCCCGAGCCGGATCCGGCGCCCCAGATCAGTGCGGTCGCGACGAATGCGGCGAACAGCCCGACGACGTCGGCCGCAATCAGGCCGCGAACGACGAGGCGCCTGCGCCCATGCGGCTCGCGTCCACGCGGCGGACGGCTTTCCACGTGGCGAGCTCTGCGCTCGATGACGACGGTTTCGACGCTCACTTCTTTCCCCGCCACAACCTAGGCGGCGCCCGCCCCAGAGTGGAGGCCGGACCCGCGAGACTTACCGCCTGTCGAGGCCCCTACCCGATGGGCTAGCTGACGACTACGCGGATGTGGCGTGGAGCGTCGGCGCGGCGCCGAGTACGTTGGGGGTATGTTCACGCCGAGTGCGCGTCCCACGACGCAGGTCCCATTTCTCGATCTCGCGCCGACTCACGCGCCGCTGAAGGAGCAGATTCTCGAGGACATCGCTGCGTTGATCGACACGAACGCATTCACGAACGGCGAGCAGGTCGAGGCGTTCGAGGAGGCGTTCGCCGCGTACTGCGGTCGGGCCACGTGCGTCGGTCTGGCCAGCGGGCTCGACGCTTTGCGCCTTGCGCTGCTCGCGGGCGGAATCGGG
>JANMWV010000352.1:0-2659 GCA_031394165.1 Actinomycetes bacterium | reverse complement strand
CGCATGACCTCGCCGCCGTTTGCGTCGTTGCCGACGGCCGTGTTGCCCTCGATCGAATTGAACTTGCCGCCGCCGAGGTACTCCTCGACGATGCCGATGTGGTCGGGCACGCCGCCGTCCCAGTTGTAGATCGCGATGTCGCCTGCCATCGGCTCCGTGCGGCCCTTCCACATCCCGGTGGCGCGCAGCCACGCCTCCGTCGTCGGCACGTACGTGCAGCCCTTCACGTAGCAGCCTGCGCCCTTGAAGCCGCTGCAGATCGTGTACGTGGCGCCGTTGAGGAAGCAGAAGCTGACGAAGATGTTGCACCAGGGGACGCCGTCGACGCCGAACCACTTGCCGAACTTGTTCCTGTTCGAGTTGGACGGGCTCTCCTTCGCACCGAGTTCCTTGAGCGCGAAGGCGAGCGCCTGCTGGCCGAGGGTGCTCGGCTTGCGCACGATCGGCACGAACTGCGGAAGCTGTTTCGCCGGCTGTGGCGGCTTCTTCGCGGGCGGCGCGGGCTTCTTCGCCGCGCGCAGCGCAGCGCGCGTCTCCGCGCCGACGACTCCGTCGACGGTGAGCTTGTGCTGGCGCTGGAACGACTTCACCGCACCCAGGGTCGCCTCGCCGTAGACGCCGTCGAGCTTGCCCGGCGCGTAGCCGAGCGCGTTCAGCTTCTGCTGGATCTGGAGCACAGCAGGCCCCGCCATCGGCGGGCTCGTCACGTGCAGGTCGCTAGCCACGAACGGTTCCTTTCGTCAGTTGCTTTGCAGTGGTCTTCGCGGTGGGCTCGAGCGCCTGCCAGGTCTTCTGGCCGACCTTGCCCGTCGCCTGAATCCCGTGCGCCTTCTGGAACGCCTTGACCGCCTCGGTCGTCGCCGGACCGAACAACGGCGTGGGCTGGAGCGGCTTCGGCAGCGGATTGGTCTTGCCCCACGCCGTGAGGAGCGCCTTCAAGCGGACGACGTCGGGCCCGATCGCGCCCTCGACGAGCGCCTGCGGCTTCGCGTCGTGCGCGTGCTCGAGGCTCGTCACGAGCGCGTCGAAGCGATCCCAGCCGTTCAGCCCGCCGTTGACCTTGCGCCGTACCGCCTGCCAGTCTCCCTTGCGCGCGTCGGCGGCGATGCCGCGATCCTTGAAGTAGCGGCCGAGGATGCGCGCCGCGACAGCCGGGTCGAGCGCGAGCTCGGGCTGTTCCTCGAGCGGCACGCCGAGCTTCTGCTCGTAGCCGCGGTAGTTCACCCGGCCGGTGAGCTGGATGAAGCCGCGGCCGTGATACCGCGCGCCGTCGCCCGGATGGATGTTGCCGAGATCGGCGCGGCCGTCGTAGTTCTTGCTGAAGTACTCCGTGCCGCCGTACTCGTTGATCGGCTCGAACGACGCGACTTCGGTGCCGACGGTCGCGAGCACGGCGATCACGCTCGCCCTGTCGGTGAGGCCGTTCTCGACGCAGGCCGACTGGATGGCCGGCCAGTACCGCTTGACGTTCGCCGGCGGGCATTTCAACGCGCCGGCGATCGCGGCCGGGCTCAGGGTGAAGGTCTCGTTCATGACGTCGAGCCGTCCTCTGCGGCCGGGGCCGCCGCCGGCGCACTGTTCCCCGCGCCGCCCGCGGATTTCTCCGCACTGTGCAGCATGACTTTCACGAACCGCTCGCTGAAGCCGCCCATGAACGCCGCGACCACGAACGTCGCGAACTCCTTGTGCACCTCCACCTGGAGCAGGCTGCTCTGGAGGAGGAAGTACAGCGAGAGGCCGAAGATCGCGCCGACCAGAGGGCGGTAGGCGCCGAGGTAGAAGATCGCCCGGCGCCCCACCTCCGGGTCGAGCTCGAACTTCGCCGGCGAGGACATCCGCGAGAGGACGCTCACGAACGCGCCCAGCGTCCCGGCGGTGAGACACGCGAAGAACGCTTGCGTGCCCGACTCGTGCAGGTGGAGGGCGCCGAAGACCCAGAGCCCGAGGCCCGCGAGCACGGCCACCGGCAGCATCGCGGCCACGCCTGCGAACAGGCCCGAGACGTAGACCATCCGGGCGACCTTGTCGGCTGCGTTCGTGTAGCACTCCTGCGCGTTGCGCATCCCTCGCCTCGCGCCGTTGACGAACTCGTCGACCTCGTGCGTCGACGGCCGGCCGCCGGTCCGCTCGAGAAACGCGAGCACGTTGCTCTCGACCTCGTAGATCGAGCGAAGCGCGATCCGTTTCGGGGTTCCGCGCAGGATCTCCTCGGCCTTGATCGCGAGCTGGTCGCAGTCGTGGAGTAGGAAGACGAGCTTCTGCGCGCTGCGCGGCATCAGCCAGTTGCTGAGGCGGTGGAGCCGGAGTCGATGCTCGCCGACGAGCCACTCGCGCCGTGTCTGCGGCTTCTCCGTCAACGCCACCGCCGACGGCCTGCGGACGCACCAGTACGCGTCGAGCATCACGCCCTCTTCGGCCTGGAACGTCTTCAGCGTGTGCTCGTACTCGGCGGCCAGCGTGGCGAGCCGGTCTGCGCCGGTCCCTTCGTCGAGTGCCCGCTCCCACGCGTAGTGCGCACGGACGACGTCCGCGAAGAAGCCGCTGCCGATGAGCTCCGTCGGCGCGTTGTCGGCCCCGTCGCCGCGCGGATCGAGCTGCTCTCGGGGCTCGGGCTGCGCGGCCGCAGTGCTCTCGATCGTCTCCGTCACGTCGTCCTCCC
>JANMWV010000346.1:0-4993 GCA_031394165.1 Actinomycetes bacterium | reverse complement strand
CTGGCGGACGCCGAGAGCCCAACCGCGGCGTGTGGCGGGGAAGGCGCGAAAGAGAGCGCCGGTGCCGGCAACTGGCACCGCTGCCGAGCCGATGCCTGAGACAAAGAGTGCGACGAGGAGCAGCTGTTTCGAGTCCCCGAGACTTGCCGCGATGAGACCTCCTGATGCAAGGCTGGTTCCAAACAGCATCGTTCGCCTCGACCCGAGCCGATCCACGGCGACGCCGGCGGCGAGCAGCGCGAGACCCGATCCGAACAAGCTTGCTGTCAGGACTGCTCCCAGTTCCGGCAAGCTGAGCCCGAAGGCGTGCCGTAGCTCGGGGCCGATGGCCGGGAGGCCGAAGGCGACGAACGACACCGCCGCCTGGGCCGCCGAGGCGGTGACCAGGACTGTCCCCGCCCGATACTCCTTTGCCGGCACTGAATCGATTATCGTGGTGCGATGGACCGCGACGCCCAGGTTCGTGCAACCCGGCGAAGGCAGGCCCTCGATGCCCTTGCCTTCGAGCGCGATCGCGCCGCTCTGTTGACCGAGCAGCTCGAGGAGATGGTGGCTTCGATCGAGGGTGCCCGTGTCGACGCGGATCTCGAAGCGCAGCTGAGTCCTGACGACGCCCTGCTCGTGCGCGCAGCACTCCACTTAGACAACCTCGACGACGTTCAAGACTCCGAAGACGAGGAGAGGGACGAGGACGAGGGTGACGACGACAGCGAGAAAAGCGAGGCGGACGAGGAGGAGGCTGATCCGTACGGGGAAGAGGAAGAGGAGATCGTGAGGTTGCGGGGCGAGCTGGACAGGTCAGGCAGGCTGCAGGCAGCCCTCGAGCGCTATCTCGACCTCCTCTGATCCGTCCGGCCATGCCCAGATCCACCATGTCCCCTTGCACGATGCCCCGACCTGATGCGATCGGGCGCCGCTGGGCTCAGGCAGGGCGCACGTGATCGTCCGGGACACCGGAGAGGCGTGGCAGCTTGTTCTTCAGACCGACCACGCCGACCTCTCGGGAGCGTTTGCGAGCGCGTGGGCTGACCGAGGCCCGCGGCACGACTCGGTCGTGACGGCCGCTCGCCGCCACGACGACGGCTGGGCCGTCTGGGAGCGCTCGCCGCTCGTCGGCCCGGGAGGTGTGCCTGTCGCGTTCCTCGACGTCCACGTTCCGGCACACCTCGCTTTCTATCGGGCGGGGATAGCAGCGATCAGTGACGAGGATCCGTACGCCGGATTGCTGGTGTCGATGCACGGTGCGGGCATCTACCGGCAGCGCTACGGCGCCGACACGGGCCTCTCGCTTTCACGCGCTGCCGAGGTGCAGCCCCTCGTCGACGCGTTCGTCGAGGAGCAGGAGTCCTCGCACGCTGCGCGCGCGGAGGCCGTTGCCGTGGACGACGAGCTGCGCTGGGCCGACTACCACCGGCTCCAGTGGCTCGACCGCTTCTCGCTCGCCTTTTGCCTTCGCGAGTGGGACGAGCCGGACGGCCTGCCCTTCGACCTCGGCCAGTTCCGCTTCGAGCCGCTCGGGCCGTGGCGGGCGCGGGTGACGCCGTACCCGTTCCTCGACGGGTCTGCCCGATTCTCCCTGTCGAGACGCCTGTTGCAGAAGCGCCCGTGGACGCAGGCGGGGTTCCGAGATGCGTTCTTCGGGACGGAGCCGGACGTGGTCGCGGTCGAGCTCACGGCCTGACAGCGCTTACCCGGCCGAAGACGGCGAACTGCTCAGTCGCCCAGGATGCCGACCGCCCGCACCGGTGAGCCGTACGCCGTCTCGAGCTTGAGCGGGAAGCCGTAGAACTCGAAGCGGCGGCCGATGACTTCCACGAGGTTGTTCAGGTTCTCGTAGTGAGTGATGCCACGCTGCGCGCACGCCCGGTGCGTCGGGTAGCGGTCGGTCAGGTAGACGAGGTCGGGGCTGATCGTCTCGACCCCGAAGATCTTCACGCATCGATCTGCCATCCAGTGGACAGCATCCGCGGAGATGCCGCAGAAGCCGTCGAGGAACGCAGGCGTGCCGGCCGTGCGGTTGTAGTGGTCGCTGCAGAAGAGCAGGATGTCGCCGTCTCGGAGCTCCTGGCCGCTCGTCGCCACGGCGGCCTCCACCTCGGCCGCGCTCACGTCGTGGCCGCCTGGGTACTGCCGGACGTCGACGCAGATCGCGCTGCCGCAGAACGTGTCGAGCGCCATTTCTTGCAACGATGCGCCGCCCGACTGGTAGTGGCCGAAGGCGTCGACATGCGTCGCCGCGTGGTTCGAGGTGATGATGATCTCGGCGCTGAACGACGGATCGCCGGGAGCGGCGTCCGTGTGCTGGATGTGCCTCAGGATCTGGGTCGGTGGGAAGAACGGGTGCAGCTGCGACTCGCGGGAGAGCGGTTGCGAGAGGTCGATCACGCGGGGCATACCATGTCCTTTCCGGGAGCGGCCGCTTTCGCGTCAGTCTGACGACCTGCGGGCACGAGTTCAACCACTGCCGGATGCCGTGCGATACTCGAGCCTCAGCGAGCCGGGAGGAGCGATGGAAGCCAAAGCGCAGGTCAACGGCGTCAACCTCTGGTACGAGGTCGCGGGCGAAGGCGAGCCGGTGCTGCAGATCCACGGCGCTGGTTTCGGACACTTCAACTTCGCGCCCGCTACCCCGGAGCTCGCGAAGCGATTCAAGGTCGTCGACTTCGACTTGCGTGGCTACGGGGCGTCCGACCGGCCGCTGCAGCACTACGACATGGAGGTGTGGGCAGACGACGCCGCCGGGTTGATGGACGTCCTCGGAATCGAGACCGCGCACATCCACGGCACCTCGATGGGCGGCATGATCGCGATCGTTTTCGCAGGCAAGTACCCGGACCGGACGACGTCCGTCGTCATCAACTGCGCGGCGGCGAAGCTCGGCATGGCGGGGCGGCTCGTCTTCAAGAACTGGATCGACATCGCAACGATGGATCCCGATGGCCCGGGCAGCCGGATTCTCGCCGAGCTGATCGCCTGGCAGGCGCTCTCCAGGGCGTTCCTCGAAACCCCGGACGGCGTCGCCGCGATCGACACCATCCAGCAGATCCTGCGCGACTCGAACCGACTCGAGGTCTTCACGGCGGCCTGCCAGGCGATGTGCGACATGGATCTCCGTTCGTGGCTGGCGAAGATCACGTCCCCTGCGCTCGTGCTCGGCGGCGACGAGGATCTGATGACGCCCTGGGACCAGGGGCCGGACGGCGCCGGCCAGCAGGCGATCTTCGACGGCATTCCGAATGCCGAGAAGCATGTGATCCGCGGCTCGAATCACTCGACGATCTTCGACAACACCGAGGAGCACAACCGGGTCGTGCTCGACTTCTTCAGCCGCCACGGCCTCGCCGCTCCCGCGGCCGCAGGCAGGGGCTCGGCGGAGTCGTAGTGCCGGCGATCGAGGAGTACGGGGTCGAGCCGATCCCGGCCGCGCTCCGTACCGGTGGCTGGCGCGACCTGTTCGCGATCAACTTCACGTTCTTTCTCAACCCGGTCATGTACTTCCTGGGGGCTCTCGCGGTGGCGGCGGGGGGGCTCCCGCTCTGGTGGGCGATGGCGGCGATGGTGCTGGGCCAAGCGCTCGCCTTCTCGTTTCTCGTCCCGATCGCGCAGGTGGGTGTCGACTACGGGCTTCCCGGGCAGGTCTCTCTGCGCGCGACGCTCGGTTTCTGGGGCGCTCGCCTGCTCAGCTCGCCGTACCGCGTCGTCGCGGCGACGTACTGGTTCGCCGCCCAGGCATTGATCGGCGCCTACGGCTTCCAGGCAATCGTCCAGACGATGACCGGGCACCGCCTGCCGCTCGTCCCGGTCGCGCTCGCGCTCGCGTCGCTCCACGCCGTCCTGGCCGTGCTCGGCTTCGACGTCATGCGCTACGTCTTACGGATCGTGCTGCCGCTTTCGCTCGCTCTCACGGCGGTTCTGCTCTGGCTCTTTCTCGCCTCGGACGATCCGCGCTTTGCCGTAGGCCGGGTATTCCGCTCGCCCGACCAGCACTTCACCTGGGTCGGGTTCGCGACGTACATCACCGTCATGTGCGGGGCTTCGCTCACGTTCGTCGGGAACATCGCCGACGTCTGCCGCTACACGCGGTCTCGCCGGGACATGCGCATCGGCCTGGTCGGCTCGGCCCTGACGAGCGCAGCGATCACAACGTTCGTCGGCGGCTATGCAGCGGCCGCCACGGGAGAGAGGAACCCCTTCGTCGCGGTGGCCGACCTGACGCACGCGAACGCGGTACTCGTGATCGTGCTCGTGGCCATTGTCGTCCAGACGCTCGCCGTCAACGTCACGAACGTCTACACCGCCGGACTCTCGCTCGTGAACTCCGTGCCGAGGCTCGGGCGCTTCCGCGCCAGCGTGCTCGTTGCCACGGGTGCCGTCGCGCTGTCGGGTTTCCCGGGGTTCGTCGACCATGCCCAGAGATGGATCGTCCATCTCGGCAACGTCGCTGCGCCGCTGACGGGCGTGATCCTCGCCGACTACCTCGTCGTCAGGCGTACGAAGGTCGACGTCGCCGATCTCTACGAGCCACGCGGCCGCTACCGCTACTTGAACGGCGTGAACGTGGCGGCGGTCGTCGCCATCGCGGTCGCTGTCGCCGTCTACTACGCGGTGCCGCACGGCTGGATCAAGGTGCTCTGGGGCGTCGGCGTCGGCGCTGGCGCGTACCTCGTGCTCGAGGCTCTCCAGACCGCTGTCGTTTCGCGCTCCCGGCCTGGAGCGGCGCGAGCGGTGGAGTTGGCGGAATGACGAGCGACGAGTACATCCTCGACACGCCGAAGCTGCGAGCGTTCGTCGGAGACGTCGACGCTGCGATCGCAGTAGCCGCGTCGCCGGAGCAGGCGTGCGACCTGATCAGGCCAGGGTTTGCGAGGCTGCTCGACGATCCCGACTGGCTGCCGGACGAGTACCGTGCGGCAGCGCCCGACAGCGGCCACAAGACCGATATGGGCGGCGGAATCGGACAGTGGCTCCTCTATCGCGCCGGCGACGGGTCGCT
>JANMWV010000302.1:0-2948 GCA_031394165.1 Actinomycetes bacterium | reverse complement strand
TTCAGCAGCTCCGCCGTCCAGATCGACGCCGACGGATCCTTCTCCGACGGCTTCAGCACGAACGTGTTGCCGCACGCGATCGCCGGCGCCCACATCCACATGGGCACCATCACCGGGAAGTTGAACGGCGTGATCCCGGCGACGACGCCGAGCGGCTGGCGGATCGAGTACACGTCGATGCCCCCGGACGCCTGCTCGGAGAACTCGCTCTTCAGCAGGGTTGGAAGACCACAGCAGAACTCGATCACTTCCAGCCCGCGCGTCACCTCCCCCATCGCGTCGGAGAGCACCTTCCCGTGCTCGGAGGTGAGGATCTTCGCGACCTCCTCGCGGCGCTCGTGCACGAGCTCGCGGATGTTGAAGAAGAGCTCCGCGCGCTTCGCGAGCGAGACGCTGCGCCAGGACTCGAAGGCCTCTTTCGCGGCGTGCACCGCCTGGTCGACCTCCTCCACCGTGGCGAGGTCGAGGGCGCCGGTCTGGCGGCCCGCGGCGGGGTTGAACACCGGGCTCGTCCGCCCCGACGTGCCTGCGACGCTCCGGCCGCCGATCCAGTGGCTGATCCTCGTGACGCCCGTGGATTCCGCGACGGGCGGGGTTGCAAGCTCGGTCATTCCGACGCCTCCTTGTCGCCTTCAGCGTACCGTGCATAGAGTCTTCGGCATCGCCTCGCCGCCCGGCATCTCCCTCGACGAGCTCGAGCTCGCAGCCCGGAATCACGGCCTGCCGCTTGAGATGCTGCGCGAGCCGATCACCCCGCTCGGGCTGCACTACCTGCTGATCCACTTCGACATCCCGCAGGTGGACGCCGCGACCTGGCGTCTCCGCGTCGGCGGTCTCGTCGAGCATCCGCTGGACCTGACGCTCGCCGACCTCCAGGCACGCCCGGCGGAGACGCACGCCGTCACGCTCGAGTGCGCCGGCAACGGCCGCGCGCTGCTCTCGCCGCGCGCCGCCGACAGCCAGCCGTGGCTGTCGGAGGCCGTCGGCACGGCCCAATGGACCGGCACGCCGCTCGCGCCGCTGCTCGAGGAGGCGGGCCTCGGCCCCGACGCGCTCGAGGTCGTGTTCACGGGGCTCGACCGCGGCGTCCAGGGCGGCGTCGAGCACACCTACGAACGCAGCCTGGCGGTCGCCGATGCACTGCGCGACGACGTGCTGCTCGCGTACGCGGTCAACGGACAGCCGCTGCCGTCGCAGCACGGCTACCCGCTGCGCCTGGTCGTCCCCGGCTGGTACGGGATGACGCACGTGAAGTGGCTCGCGGAGATCTCCGTCACCGCAGAGCCGTTCCGCGGCTGGCAGCAGGAGGACGCGTATCGCATCCACTCCTCGGAAGACGAGCCGGGCACGCCGGTCACGCGGATGCTGCCGCGTGCGCTCCTCGCGCCGCCCGGGATCCCGGACTTCCTCACGCGCTCGCGCTTCCTCAACGCCGGGCCGTGCACGCTCGCCGGGCGGGCCTGGTCGGGCTGGGCGCCGGTCGAGCGCGTCGAGGTGAGCGTCGACGGCGGCACGCGCTGGGAGGACGCCGTCCTCGAAGCGCCGCTCGCAGAGTTCGCGTGGCGCGGCTGGAGCCACCGCTGGGACGCCCACCGCGGCGAGTACGAGCTCTGCTGCCGTGCGACCGACGGCGCCGGCAACGTCCAGCCGGCCGAGGCGGCGTGGAACCTCGGCGGCTACTGCAACAACGCGATCCAGCGCGTGCACGTCACCGTCTCCTAGATACGATCCGCCCATGGCGACGATCGAGACCAACCCCCAGCTCGGCGAACAGATCCGCGAGGACGCGAAGCGGTACGTCCTCCACTCCTGGTCGGTACAGAACGCGATCAACCCCATCCCGGTGGCCGGCGCGGAGGGGCGCTACTTCTGGGACTACGACGGCAAGCGCTACCTCGACTTCGCCTCCCAGCTCGTCAACGTGTCGATCGGGCACCAGCATCCTCGCCTGATCGCCGCGATCAAGGAGCAGGCCGACAAGCTCTGCACGATCGGCCCGCCGATGGCGACCGAGCCGCGCTCGCAGCTCGCGCGCCTGATCGCCGAGGTCACGCCCGGCGACATCTCGATGACGTTCTTCACGAACGGCGGCGCCGAGGCGAACGAGAACGCGATCAAGCTCGCGCGCTGGTACACCGGACGCCACAAGATCATCGCGCGCTACCGCAGCTACCACGGTGCGACCGGCGGCGCGATCACGCTCACCGGCGACCCGCGCCGCTGGGCCGCCGAGCCGGGCATCCCCGGCGTCGTGCGCATGTTCGACCCGTACACCTACCGCTGCCCCGCCGGCCACCCCGACCCGTGTCCGGTCTGCACGGGCGCGCCGCACTTCGAGGAGATCCTCCAGTACGAGGGCGCGAACACCGTCGCCGCCGTGATCCTCGAGACTGTGACCGGCACGAACGGGATCATCGTCCCGCCCGACGGCTACCTCCGGTCGATCCGCGAGGTGTGCGACCGTCACGGGATCCTGCTGATCCTCGACGAGGTGATGGCCGGCTTCGGCCGCACCGGCAGGTGGTTCGCGTGCGACAACTGGGACGTCGTCCCCGACATCATCACGATGGCGAAGGGGATCAACTCCGGCTACGTGCCGCTCGGGGCGATGTCGGTGCGCGAGCCGATCGCCGCGTGGGCGCGCGACAAGTTCTTCGCGGGCGGACTGACGTACAGCGGGCATCCGCTCGCGTGCGCGGTCGGCGTCGCGTCGATCGAGGCGTTCCGCGACGAGCGCATCGTCGAGCACGCGGCGGAGATGGGGCCCGTGTTCGAGGCGGGGCTACACGGGCTCGCCGCGAAGCATCCGTCGATCGGCGACGTGCGCGGCCTCGGCTGCTTCTGGGGGCTCGAGCTCGTGAAGTCACGCGCGACGCGCGAGCCGCTCGTCCCGTTCAACGGCGGCGGCGAGGACGCAGCGCCGATGGCGCGGCTCGCGAAGGCTGCGC
>JANMWV010000267.1:0-2488 GCA_031394165.1 Actinomycetes bacterium | reverse complement strand
CGCGACCTCGGCGTCGAGATGCAAGCCCCCGTCCGAGAAGGAGTCGGGCGTGACGTTGACCACCCCCATCACCGAGGGCCGCGGAAACCGTTCCTCGAGCGGCAGCACGCGGCGAACTCTAGAACGAGCAAGACGTAGGGGTTTCTTGACAGGGACTGTCCCCGTCAAGGAAGGCTCGCGACTTCCTCGCGAAAGGTGCGCAGCGAAGCGTCAGGACAGCGGCAGGTGCGCGCGGATGCGCTTCGCGAGCGCAGGCGAGATCCGTAGCATCTGGCCGTCCCGCTTCAGCAGGCTGCCCCGCTTCGAGATCCAGAACGAGCTCATGCCGTCGGTCCACGGGCTGGTGCCTCCGTGCAGCCAGATCCCGAGCCACTCGGTCGACACCGGCGCGGAGGCGACCGGCGTCCCGATCGTGTAGAGCCGGAGATACGTATCCCCCGCGCGCACGTTGCCGTCGTCGACGAACGCAGCGACGTGCTTCGGCGCCGGATACGGCTGGAGGCCCGCCGTCTGCGCGCGCAGGACCGCCTCCTCGGCCGGCAGCGCCGCAACCCACACCGCAGGGCCGCTCGTGAACAGGCGCAGCACCGAGACGGACGGGATCCAGTAGGCGAGCGTCGAGCCCACGTCGTCGCCGAAGCGCACTGCGTAATACGGCGCAGGTGCGGGCGGCGCGAGCGTTCCGCCGGTGGTGTTGCCGAGCCGGATCAGCGGCTGATCCTCCGGACCGAGCACGGCGCAACCCGAGACGCCGCAGATCTTGAACGGACCCTTGGCGAGCGCCGACGGCGCGGCGGCGAGCAGGCCGGCCGCGACGAGCGCGGCCGGCAGAAGCATGCGTCCCATGCTGCCCGTTCCTACACCGGCGAGCACGGCGCGGTTCCGTCAGCCCTTCGCGGGATCAGGCGGCGGCGGCTGCATCGTCGCGCCGGGCAGTGGGAACGGGCGCGGGCGGCCGGGCTGGCGTTCCTTCTTCGGCTCCTCGACGGGCGTGGGTGCCTCGGGCGCGGCCTCCACGATCTCGGGGAAGACGGTGGACTCGTGCTCGCCGGCGAGCAGGCGCTCGAACTGGTCGCGGTCGATCGTCTCGCGCTCGATCAGGATCTGCGAGATCTGGTGCAGCTGCTCCATGTGCTCACGCAGCACGGAGAGCGCGAGCTCGTGCGCCTCCTCGATCACGCGGCGGATCTCGTCGTCGATCTCGCGGGCGATCTCCTCCGAGTAGTCCGCCTGCGCGCTGAAGTCGCGGCCGAGGAACGGCTGGTCGTGGCTGTGGCCGAGGACGCGCGGGCCGAGCTTCTCGCTCATGCCGAAGCGCATGATCATCGACTTCGACGTCGACGTGACCTTCTCGAGGTCGTTCGCGGCGCCGGTCGTCACCTCGTGGAAGACGATCTCCTCGGCGGCACGGCCGCCGAGCGTCATCGCCATCTGATGCATGAGCGCCGTGCGCGTCGTGAGGTAGCGATCCTCGGTTGGCAGCGAGATCGTCAGGCCGAGCGCCTGGCCGCGCGACACGATCGTGATCTTGTGCACGGGGTCGGTGTGCTCGAGGTAGTTGCCGACGAGCGCGTGGCCCATCTCGTGGTAGGCGGTGATCTTGCGCTCGTGCTCGGAGAGCAGCCGCGCCTTCTTCTCCGGGCCGGCGATCACGCGCATGATCCCTTCCTCGAGCTCGTCCTGCTCGATGATCTTCTTGCCGCGGCGCGCTGCGAGCAGCGCAGCCTCGTTGACGAGGTTCGCGAGATCGGCGCCCGTGAAGCCCGGCGTGCCGGCGGCGAGCGTGGCGAGGTCGATCTCGGGCGCGAGCGGCTTGCCCTTCGTGTGCACCTCGAGGATCTTCTGGCGGCCGAGCCGGTCGGGCCGGTCGACGACGATCTGCCGGTCGAAGCGGCCGGGGCGCAGGAGCGCCGGGTCGAGGATGTCGGGGCGGTTCGTCGCGGCGATCAGGATGATGTTGTCCTTCATCTCGAAGCCGTCCATCTCGACGAGTAGCTGGTTGAGCGTCTGCTCGCGCTCGTCGTGGCCGCCGCCGAGGCCGGCGCCGCGATGACGGCCGACGGCGTCGATCTCGTCCATGAAGACGATGCACGGCGACGCCTGCTTCGCCTGCTCGAACAGGTCGCGCACACGCGACGCGCCCACGCCGACGAACATCTCGACGAAGTCGGAGCCGGAGATCGAGAAGAACGGCACCCCCGCCTCGCCCGCGACCGCGCGCGCAAGCAGCGTCTTGCCGGTCCCGGGAGGCCCGTACAGCAACACACCCTTCGGGATGCGCGCGCCGAGCGCCTGGAACTTCTTTGGGTTCTCGAGGAACTCCTTGATCTCCTGCAGCTCCTCGACAGCCTCGTCGACGCCCGCGACGTCCTTGAAGCCGGTCTTCGGCGAGTCCGGCGTCATGCGCTTCGCGCGCGACTTGCCGAAGCTCATCACCTTCGAGCCGCCGCCCTGCACCTGGTTCATCAGAAAGATCCAGAAGCCGAAC
>JANMWV010000254.1:0-1770 GCA_031394165.1 Actinomycetes bacterium | reverse complement strand
AATACGACCATCGAGCTCACCACGTTGGTGCCCTGCACGTGGCTCACGTCGAAGCATTCGATCCGCTTCGGCGGACCTTCGAGGCCCAGCGCACGCTGCAGCTCGCCGAGCGCCGTCTCAGTCTTCCCGCGATCCGCGAGCCAGCGGACCCGTTCCTGCTCGAGCGCGTTCTCCGCGTTGCGCACCGCGAGCTCGATGAGCCGGCGCTTCTTTCCCCGCTGCGGTACGTGCAGCTTGACCTGCGTGCCGCGCTTCTCTTCGGCGAACGTCACGAACGTCGCGGCATCCGGGATGGCCTCCGGCAAGACGATCTCGGGGGGGAACGTCGCCGCCGCCGCGTAGTGCTGCCGCAGGAAGGAACCGAGCACCTCGGCAGGCGTCGCGCCCTCGGTCCCCTCGAGGAAGAACTGATCCCGGCCGACGATCGTGCCGTCTCGCACCCGCAAGAGCTGGACCGCGGCATCGCCTTCCGCGATCGCGGCGCCGAGCGCGTCGAAGTCGTCGCCCTTGTAGGCATGCACCTCCTGACGATCGGTGGTGCGATCGATGGCTTGGACGCGATCGCGCAGCATGCCCGCCCGTTCGTAGTCGAGCGATCCGGCCGCGAGCTGCATCTCGCGCCGCAGGTCGCGGGCGAGCGCTTCGTAGCGGCCCTCGAGGAACTGCACGCTGCGGTCGACGGTCGCGCGGTACTGCTCCTTCGTTCCCGCACCGACGCACGGAGCCGTGCAGCGCTTCAGGTGATAGAGGAGGCACGGGCGGCCGCCCGGGAGCGCGGACGGAGGGACGGTACGGCCACGGCCATCTTCCGCCGCCACGATCGTGAGCTTGCAGGTCCGATACGGAAAGAGCTTTTGGAGGAGATCCAGCGATTCATCGACGGACTTCGCGTTCGCGTAGGGGCCGAAGTACCGGGCGCTCCGATCACCGAGCTGACGCGTGCGCAGGATGCGCGGGAAGTCCTCGCCGAGGGTGACCTTCACGTAGGGATAGGACTTGTCGTCCTTGAGGCGGATGTTGTAACGCGGGCGGTGCTGCTTGATCAGGTTCGCTTCAAGGAGGTACGCCTCGGAGACGCTGCCGGTGATCACGTACTCGAGCCGTTCAGCGCGCTCGACCAGTCGGACGTGGCGCACGTCCAGGCTCGGGCCGAAGTAGCTGCGGATCCGGTCCCGCAGCAGGTCGGCCTTCCCGACATAGAGGACCCTGCCGCGGGCGTCCTTGAACAGGTACACCCCGGGAGACGGCGGGAACGACGCCGCCTGAGCGAGCAGCGTGGTCCGGCGGTCGGCGGCGGTGGTCATCCTCAAAAGGATAGGAACGCTCGCGCGGCTATGATTTCGCACAGCAGATGACGAGTTCCGTGAAGTGAAAGAAGCCACCGAGCCTCGCCGGTCGCGGCGGTCGGTCCAGTCGGTCGATCGGGCCCTTGATCTGCTCGAGGCGCTCGCCGGCTCGGACGGCGAGGTCTCGATCACGGCGTTGGCCGCGCGCACGAAGCTGCACGTCAGCACCGTCCACCGGCTGCTCGCGACGCTGCTCCGTCGCGGCTACGTGCGCCAGAATCCCGACACGAGCCGCTACTACGCCGGGGCGAAGGTCTCGACCCTGGCCGAGGGCCGAAGTCGGTACAACGAGCTCCGGCTCGCCGCCCGGCCACTCCTGCAAACGCTCGTCGAGGCGACCCGCGAGACAGCGAACCTGAGCGTCCTGGACGACACCATGGCCGTGTACATCGAGACCGCCGCAAGTCCCCAGGTCGTGCGGCTG
>JANMWV010000163.1:0-4674 GCA_031394165.1 Actinomycetes bacterium | reverse complement strand
CGGGATTCACGACGACCGGATGCCCGACCGCCGCGAGGAACGGCAGATCGGTGTGACTGTCGGAGTACGCCGTGCACTCCGCGAGGTCGAAGCCGCGCTCCTCTGCGAGCTCTCGGAGGCACTCCGCCTTGTTCTCTGCGTGCAGCGCGCGCACGGCGTGGCCCGTGTACTTGCCGTCGCGCACCTCGCAGATCGTTCCGAGCGCGCCGTCGAAGCCGAGCTCGTCGGCGATCGCCTCGACGATCTCTTGCAGCGTCGCCGAGACGATGAACACGGGCTCACCGCGTTCGCGATGCTGCTCGACGAGGTGCAGCGGCTCCGCGTAGACGAGCGGGCGAAGCACCGGCTCCATCGCATCGGCGACGAGAGCGCGCATCTTCTCGGGCGTGAAGCCGCGCAGCAGCACGAGCTCGTCCTCCGCCAAGCGGCGCACCGACTCGTGGCTCGCACCGCGCAGGACGAACAGGAGCTGCCAGCTCGCCGCCGCTGCGAGTTGCCGGCGCGAGATCAGGCCACGGTCGCGGAACGTCCCCGCGAGCGCGAGTACGGAAGAGCGGCGCAGGAGCGTGCGGTCGAGATCGAAGAACGCGGCCGCGGCCACGTCAGGCCTTGATGCCCGCGTCGGCGAGCGCGTCCTCGCGCCTCGGGTAGTCGCGGATGCTCGCGATCTTGCCTTCGCGCAGGACGATCACCTGGAAGAGGCGCGGGATGAAGCCCTTCGCACCGAGCCGCTCGAGCCGCTTGCCGCGCAACTGCACGAGCACGCGGTCGCCGACGGCGATCATCTCTCCTGGCTGCAGGCGGTTCGCGTCGGCGCGCCAGAGCAGCGTGCGCACCACGTCCTCCGCGTTCGCGCACGGCTTCCACGCTCCCTCGCGCGCCGGGTGCCACGTGATGTCGTCGTGCAGCCGCGTGCGCAGCTCCGCGTGCTTCGCGCGGCGGGCGAGCTCGTAGATCTCGCGCACCGCGGCCCGATTGTCAACCATCAGCAGTCGACCATCAGCTTACGAGCGGCAGCGGCTTGAGGATGCTGCCGACCGTGCTGGCGACGATCGCTTCGGCGATTGCGACGATCGTGCGCGCCGTTTCCGAGTCGGGGTGCGAGGCGACGATCGGCTCGCCGAGGTCGCCCTGCTCGCGGAGCAGCGGATCGAGCAGCTCCTGGCCGAGCAGCGGTACCTCGAGCTGCGCGGCGAGCGCTTCGCCGCCGCCGGCGCCGAACACGTCGCCGACCATGTTCTCGATCACGCCGAGCACGCGCATGTTCGTCTTGCGCGCCATGCTCGCGGCGCGCGAGGCGACGTCCTGCGCGAGCTTCTGCGGCGTCGTGACGACCACGACCTCCGCGCGGGGCAGCAGTTGCCCGAGCGAGATGGAGACGTCGCCGGTTCCGGGCGGCATGTCGACGACGAGCATGTCGATCTCTCCCCAGTGCACGTCGGTGAGAAACTGCTCGAGCGCCTTGTGCAGCATCGGCCCGCGCCACATCACCGGCTCGTTGTCGTCGAGGAAGAAGCCGATCGACATCAGCTTCAGCCCGTCCTTCACCGGCGGGACGATCATCTCGTCGACCGCCACCGGCTTCTGGTGGATGCCGAGGATGTGCGGGATCGAATGCCCGTAGATGTCGGCGTCGAGGATCCCGACGCGCTTGCCCAGCTGCGAGAACGCGACCGCGAGGTTCGCGCTGAGCGACGACTTGCCGACCCCGCCCTTGCCGCTCGCGACGGCGATCACGCGGCAGTTGCTCGGCAGACGGATCCCGTTGTCGCGCTCGGGCGCACCGCCGCGCAGCTTCGTCGTCAGCGCCTGCCGCTCCTCCGGCGTCATGACGCCGAACGAGAGCTCGAAGCCGCGCACGCCGGGAACGGTGGCGAGCGCCTTGTCGATCTGCTGCTGGAACGACTCGCGCAGCGGGCACCCGGCGATCGTCAGCACGATCGTCAGCGAGACGACGCCGTCGGTGCTCGAGACGTCGCGGACCATGTCGAGCTCGGTGACCGGGCGCTGTAGCTCCGGGTCGATCACCTGCTCGAGGGCGCGCAGAATGGCGTTGCGGTCCGGCTCCATGGGCCGAGCGTAGCGGCGGACCGTCCGGCCGCGTCGCCGCTTCCGGGTCGGCGGGACGGGCGGACTAGACGTACACGGATCGTCACTATTCGTGCTACTCTCTGGCTCGAGATGGGAGACGGGCCCCACAGGCTGAACGTCACGCTCGACCCCGAGCACGCGGCCAAGCTCAGCCGGATGGCGGAGCAGTCGTACGTGCAGGAAGGGACGCTCGCACGGTCCCTGCTCGCGCGTGCGATCGACGAAGCGGACATCGACCCCTCCGGCATGGTCGAGCTCCTGAACGGAATCCCGGGTGCACTCGAGCGAGCTCAACTTGGACGCGAGCAGGCCCGCCGCGGTGACACGATCGCGCTCGAGAATCTCTGAGGCGTGGCCCGCGTCGAGGTCAGCGCGGCAGCTGCCGAAGACCTCGCGCGTCTCGCTGTCACCCATCGCCTGCCGCCCGACACGAACGACCGCGTCCGGCGATCGGTACGGTCGCTCGGACGCTTTCCCCAGCTCGGCACGCTTCTCGAAGGCGGCGGCTGGGAGGGCTTCCGTTACCTCCTTGGCCCCTGGAGATGGATGGTGATCGTCTACGAGCACGTCGCGGAAGACGATCGCATCGTGATCGTCACGATTCAGGACGGTCGATCGTCGACCGCGGCCCCGGCCAGCCGGGACTGAGACACGCGCTCGGCCGAATGCACCTGCAACGAGCCACGGCCGATTACACCATCTGTTGCGGATTACACCATCAGTGGTATCGTCCGTGGAGATGGCACTGAACATCAAGGATCCCGAGACGGAGCGGCTCGCCGGCGAGGTCGCGGCGCTCGCCGGGGAGAGCAAGACCGGCGCAGTTCGACAGGCGCTGCGTGAACGCAAGCGGCGTCTCCTGCTCGGGCGCGGCGGCGGGAAGAGGAGCGAGCGGATCATGGCGGTGCTCGAGCAACGCATCTGGCCCAACCTGCCTGAGGGTGTGCGCGGCAGCACCATCACCAAGGAAGAAGAGGAGCGCATCCTCGGCTTCGGCCCCGACGGCGTGTGATCCTCGATTCGTCCGCCCTGGTCGCCGTCGTGCTCGATGAGTCCGAGCGGCTGGACTTGCTCGCGAAGATCGACGCTGCCGAAACCGTGGGTATCGGTGCGCCGACGCTTGTCGAGGTCGGGGTCGTTCTCGCAGCGCGGCAGGGCGACGCAGCGGTCGACGCTCTCGAGGCGATCGTCGCGGCTGCGGGAGCGGTCGTGATCGACTTCGGAGCTGACCATTGGCAGGAGGCGCTTTCGGCCTGGCGGCGGTTCGGCCGGGGACGGCACCCAGCCGCCTTGAACTTCGGGGACTGCCTCGCGTACGCCACCGCGCGCGTGGCGGGCGAGCCGCTGCTTGCCAAGGGCGACGACTTCGCGAAGACGGACATCGAGCTCGCGTAGCGAGCCTCGCCGCCGCCGCGGCTGCTCCCGAATCCACGCGCCGGCCTCACGGAATCCCGGCAATAGCCTCATATTTCGCCTTGATCGCTGGATTGAGGGATGCCTCGTCGGCATTGTCTGACGATTACTTGGTTGCGCCCCACCCACACGGCGCGCACACCCCCCATCCCCGATGCGTCTTACCCGCCTCATCGTGGTGGCGACAGCCACCCTGGCAGCCGCATGCGCGATCGCGCTCCCCGCGCGCGCCGCAACGGCCGGCTGCGGCGTGAGCAGCTATTCGTACGCGGGCGTCCTGAGCAGCGAGGCCCGCTACGGCGTCGGCGCGCAGATCACGGCGGTTCGCAAGCCGGCGGTCACGAAGGGCCACGTCGCCGCGTGGGTGGGCGTCGGCGGCTCCGGCCAGGGCCCCAACAGCACGAACGAGTGGCTCCAAGCCGGGATCAGCGCGAAGCCCGGGCAGGATCCGGCGCTCTACTACGAGGTGGCGCTGCCGAACCAGCCGCCCCGGTACGTGATGCTGAAGGGCCACGTGCCGCTCGGCCGCGCCTACACCATCGCCGTCCTCGAGTCTCGCCTCCATCCCGGCTCGTGGCGCGTGTGGGTGAACGGGACGACGATGACGCAGCGCATCCAGCTGCCGGGGAGCCACGGCGCGTGGCGGCCGGTTGCGACCGCAGAGAGCTGGAACGGCGACACCTCCGGCACGTGCAATGCGTATGCCTTCAGCTTCGGCAAGGTGCGGGTCGCGTCGAAGCCGGGCGGTGCGTGGCAGCCCATCCAGGGTCGCGTGCTCGCCGACGTCGGCTACCGCCTCGAGCAGGGGCGCCACGGCGCCATGCTCGCCTACGGCGGCTGAGACCAGAACGCCGACGGCCGGGCACGAGGCCCGGCCGTCACAAGCATCGATCCGTGCGGCTTCTAGCCGCTGACCGGAAGCAGGAGCTTCGACTTGTTGCCGTCGGGGTCGCGCGCGATCACCTGGATCGCGTACGAACGACCGGGAACCAGGAACCGCGCAGGCACCGCGAGCTTCAGCGGAATCGTGCGCGGGACGAGCACGAGGTAGTTGACGTTCTTCGCCTGGTTGCCGCTGAGCGTCGTGCCGACCTTCGACTTGTTCTGCGTGATGAGGAGCTGCTTGCCCGTCTTCTTGTCGATCACGGAGATGAAGAGATGTGCCTGCTC
>JANMWV010000156.1:0-7769 GCA_031394165.1 Actinomycetes bacterium | reverse complement strand
GGCGTCGCGAAAGCGGGCGCCGACCACGTGCTGATCTCCGGGCACGAAGGCGGCACCGGCGCGGCGCCGCTGTCGTCGATCCTGCACGCGGGCATTCCGTGGGAGATCGGCCTCGCCGAGACGCAGCAGACGCTGCTTCTGAACGACCTGCGCTCGCGCATCTGGGTGCAGACCGACGGCCAGCTGAAGACCGGACGCGACGTCGTCGTCGCCGCGCTCCTCGGCGCCGACGAGATGGGCTTCGCGACAGCGCCGCTGGTCGCCGCAGGCTGCGTGATGATGCGCGCCTGTCATCTCAACACGTGCCCGGTCGGCATCGCGACGCAGGACCCGGAGCTGCGCAAGCGCTTCGCCGGCACGCCGGAGCACATCGTCAACTTCTTCTTCTTCGTCGCCGAGGAAGCGCGCACGATCATGGCGCGGCTCGGTATCGCGCGCTTCGACGATCTCGTCGGCCGCGTCGACCTGCTCGACCCAGACGAAGCCGTGTCCGCGTGGCGGGCGCGCGGCGTCGACCTTGCTGCAATTCTCCACTCCCCCGAGGTCGATGCCGCGCGGCCGCGACGCCGGACGCAGGCGCAGGCGCCCGCGCTCGAGGACGCGCTCGATTGGCGGCTGATCGAGGCCGCCCGACACGCGATCCACGGCGGCGTCCCGACCGAGGCGGAGTTCCCGATCGCGAACGTGAACCGCACCGTCGGTGGCCTGCTCTCGCACACGATCACGCGCGAGCACGGCGGGCCTGGGCTGCCGGCGGGAACGATCCGCTTCACACTGCGCGGCTCGGCCGGCCAGTCGTTCGGCGCGTGGCTCGCGCCGGGCGTCGAGCTGACCCTCGTCGGCGACGCGAACGACTACGTCGGCAAGGGCCTCTCCGGTGGTGTGATCGCGCTGCGGCCACCCGACGGCGCCGGCTTCGTCGCCGAGGAGAACGTGATCGCGGGCAACACGGTTCTCTACGGCGCGACGGCCGGACGCGCATTCTTCCGCGGGCTCGCCGGCGAGCGCTTCGCGGTGCGCAACTCGGGCGCGAGTGCCGTTGTCGAGGGCGTCGGCGATCACGGCTGCGAGTACATGACGGGCGGTGCCGTCGCTGTGCTCGGCCGCACCGGCCGCAACTTCGCGGCGGGCATGAGCGGCGGCATCGCGTACGTGCTCGACGAGGAAGGAACGTTCGAGGCGCGCTGCAACACGCAGCTCGTCACGCTCGAGACGCTCGAGACGTTCGAGACCGCCGACGTCGCGACGTTGCGCGCGCTCGTCGAGGAGCACGGCGCGCGCACCGGCTCGCCGGTCGCCGCGCGGTTGCTCGCCGACTGGGAGGGCGCACTGCGCTCGTTCGTGAAGGTGATGCCGAACGACTACCGCCGCGCGCTCGAAGCGGGCGTCGTCTCCACCGGCGGCGACGGCTTCTACACGCGCGAGACCGAAGGCGCGGCCGCGTAGCGATGGGCGAGCTCGGCGCCTTCCTGAAGATCACCCGCGCGGAGACGCCCGAGCGCCCGCCGAGCGAGCGCGTCGGCGACCACCGCGAGTTCGTGAAGGTGCTGCCGCTCGTCGAGCTGAAGCAGCAAGGCGCGCGCTGCATGGAGTGCGGTGTGCCGTTCTGCCATTCCGGCTGCCCGCTCGGCAACCTGATTCCGGACTGGAATGACCTCGTCTACCGCGACCGCTTCGACGAGGCGATCGAGCAACTGCACCGCACGAACAACTTCCCCGAGTTCACCGGCCGCCTCTGCCCCGCTCCGTGCGAGGCCGCCTGCGTGCTCGAGATCGACGAGGGCAACGCCGTCACGATCAAGCAGATCGAGCTGGCGATCGCCGATCGTGCCTGGGAAGCGGGTTGGGTCGTCGCGCAGCCGCCGCGTGAGCGCACGGGCCGCACCGTCGTCGTCGTGGGCTCCGGCCCATCGGGCCTCGCGGCCGCGCAGGAGCTGAACCGCGCCGGGCACACGGTGACCGTGCTCGAGCGCGACGAGGCCGGCGGCGGGCTGATGCGGTTCGGCGTGCCGGATTTCAAGATCGAGAAGACCGTGATCGAGCGGCGCCTGCGCCAGCTCGCGGACGAGGGCGTCGAGTTCCGCTACGGCGTCGAGGTCGGCGGCGACGTCGCTGCCGACGAGCTGCTCGAGCGCTACGACGCGGTCGTGCTGGCGACGGGCTCGCGCGTGCCGCGCGACCTGCCGGTGCCCGGACGCGAGCTCGACGGGGTGCACTACGCGATGGACTACCTCTACGGGCGCAACCGCGCCGTCGCCGGCACGGCGGAGCCGGAGCTCACGGCCGCGGGAAAGCACGTGATCGTGATCGGCGGCGGCGACACCGGTGCAGACTGCGTCGCGAGCGCGCACCGCGAGGGCGCGGCGTCCGTCACGCAGATCGAGCTGCTCGGCGAGCCGCCGGCACATCGTCCCGACGACGTGACGCCGTGGCCGCAGTGGCCGCTGAAGCTGCGCGTGTCCTACGCACTGAAGGAGGGCGGCGAGCGGGACTTCGCGATCTCGACGACGAGCTTCTCGGGCGACGGACGCGTCGAGCACATCCACTGGCTGCAGAACAGCGGCGTGCCGCCCTTCGACGCGCTACCGGGCACCGAAGAGATGCACCCGGCCGACCTCGTGCTGCTCGCGATGGGCTTCCTCGGCCCGGAGCAGCAGCTGCTCGAGGCGCTCGGCGTCGAGCGCGACGCGCGCAGCAACGCGGCTGCGCCCGCGTTTGCGACCTCCGTCCCGGGCGTCTTCGCCGCCGGCGACGCGCGGCGCGGCCAGTCGCTGGTCGTGTGGGCGATCGACGAGGGGCGCCGCTGCGCGCGCACCGTCGACGCGTGGCTCGCCGAGAACGGCGAGGGCGAGCCGCTGGAGCCCGTCGGCGCAACGAACGGTGCGTCATGAGACCTGGGCCGCGCGACGGCTTCCGCTGGAACAGGGAGACGATCGTCTACGCGTTCGAGCTCTGGAACCGGCGGCACCTCTGCTCGCCCACCGTCGACGAGTGGCGCCGCGCCGGCCCCGATCATCCGTCGGTCAGCACGGTGCGCCACGTGTTCGGCTCGTGGAACCGCGGCGTGAAGGCCGCCGGCCTGCGCCCACGCAAGCCGGGCGAAGCGCGCCGCGGCGACACGCCGTCGGTCGCGCCGCTCGAGAGCACGCTCGTGCGCTGGTCGCGTCACGCGACGATCGACGCGATGCGCCGGTGGCACGATGCGCACGGGCACCAGCCGAGCCTCGAGCAATGGCGCCGCGCCGACCGCTCGCACCCGTCGGCCGCGACGGTGCGGCGACTGTTCGGCACGTGGAACACCGCCGTCGCCGAAGCGGGTTTCGAGCCGCGGCGCGCGAGCGGCTCCCTGCGCACCGCGGCGGCCTGATCCCGCAGATCGACTACGGCAGGTACTGCTGGTCGAGCGTCCGGACTGTGTCGATGTCGACGAGAATCCAGAAACCGGTCGTGATCGGCTCCCACAGCGGGTGCGGGCTCTTGCCGGCGACGATCGCCGCCAGCTGCGCGACCGTGACCGAAGTCCCGTCGACGCCCTTGGCGAGCACGGTCACGTGCGCGTTCGCAGGTACCCGGTAGACCAGCACTCGCGTGCCTTCGTTGACGCGGTAGTAGTCGTTCGGAACGTCGCTCGAGCCGGTGTCCTCGAGCTTGGCGCGACTCGCCGTGATGCCCGAGAGCATCCACGCAGGATCGAAGCGCAACTCGTACGCGTCGCCCTTGCGGGTCAGCGACTTGATGTACCCGAACTGGACGAGCTCGCGGGGCGCTGCCGGGCCGAGCTTCGTCGTCCCGGCGACCGTCACCGTCTTCGTGACCGTGCGCGTGCCGCCGCAGCCCGCCGTGAGGAGGACAGCCGCACCGATCGCGATCGACACGGAGACGAGGACGGCCCGCGGCACGGAAGCGAGTCTATGACTCTCAGCTCGGTCGAGGATCGAGCTGCGGGTGGCGCATCGTCACGCGGTAGGCACCCGAATGGAAGACGAGCGGCTCGCCGCCGAAGGTCTCGTACTGCTCGACCTCGCCGATCATCACCATGTGGTCGCCCGCATCGATCTGGCGAACGGGACGACAGACGAATCGCGCGACCACGCCGGAGAGCAGCGGTACGCCCGCGGGCCCGTCGGTGACCTCGACGCCGACGAACTTGTCGTCCGCCGAAGTGGCGAACTGTCGCGACAACTCGTGTTGATGCGACGCGAGGACGTTGACGGCGAAGTTCGTGCACGAACTGAAGGCCGTGAGACTCGCGGCGCCCCGGTCGAGCGCCCAGAGCACGAGCGGCGGATCGAGGGAGAGCGACGTGAACGAGTTCGCCGTCACGCCGACTCTGCGGCCGTCCTCCGACCTCGTAGTGATCACGGTGACTCCGGTCGCGAACATCCCGAGCGCACGACGCAGCTCGCGGGCGTCGAGACCGCCGCTCTCCTGCTGCGCGCGCTTCTCGCGGATGATTCGCGCGGTCTCGCCGGCGTCGAACCACCAAGGGAAGAACACGCGCGGGTCGTCGAAGCCGTTGGCGATCGTCTCGGCGACTCCGGGAACGTCGGCGGCGGCGCCGAAGAGGTCGAGCACGTGTTGGGGCGGCGGCGCGAGCACCGCGTTCGTCCAGGCCACGACCCACTGCGCGTACGAACGCCAGTAGCGCTCGAAGGTCTTCTGCATCCAGTCGGCGTCGAAGCTCCCGTCGCGACGCGCGAGGATGCTCTCGAGGTAGAGCTCCGCGCATTTGGCGGCGTTGTTCGACCCCTGGCCGGTGATCGGGTCGTTCAGCACGACCACGTCGGCCATTCCGAGCACGGGCGCCCCTGACGGCAACCTGGCGACGGGCATGCGCACGGTCGGCACGAGCCGCCCGGTGAGCGTTCCGTTTGCATCCGTGAGCTTCACGTCGCGGCAGCGCTCCGCCTCCCAGGGGAAGAACGTCTCGAGGATCCACAGGCTCTTCGCCAGGTGAGCCTCGGGGGTGCGAACGTCGGCCCAGCAGTCCATCGGGCCGCCGGGAATCCCTTCGAAGACCATGATCTCGCAGGGGCCACTCGTCGTGAGAGCCGGGAACACGAAGTACTCGCCGGCACCGGGCGCGATGTTGAAGCACACCGCGGGGAAGTCGGGACGCGGCGTCATCCCGGTGACGTAGGTGAGCGCGAGCGCGCGCTGCGGCGTCGTGTACGGCGATCGCTCGCGATCCCGCGCGAAGAGGCCGCCGAGCGCGCCCTTGCCGGCGGCGACGACGACGAGGTCGTGCGTGCGCGCGAGCTCTTCCAGATCGTCGACGCCGGCCTCGCGGATCGCGAGCGTCCCGCCGCGCCGCTCGAACTCGTCGAGCCAGCGCGGGATCTTCAGCCGCTGGTCGACCGAGCGCGCAGGCGCGTCGAGGCGCGACGCCCAGTGCAGGTCGCGGCCGCCGGATCCGTCGCCGATCGCGAGCGAGAGGCCCGCGACCGGCGGACAATCGTCCTCCCAGAAGTCGAGCTCGAGCGCGCGCTCGGTGTCGAGCGCGCTCTCGAACATGCACTGGCTCGACATCACCGGGCCTGCGGCGATGTCGGCCGCTGTCCGGTTGGAGAGCAGGGTCACGCCGTAGCCGGCGCCGACCAGTCCGAGCGCGAGTTGCAGCCCCGACTGGCCGGCGCCGACGACCGCGATCCGCCGCACAGCGTCGTCAGGCGAGTTGGGCGAGATACTGCTCCGCCTTGTCGGGCGCCATGAACCAGTCGAAGAAGTCGCGCGGATCGTCGAATCCGTTCGCAAACCGGTGCGCGAGCGCCGGGCTCCCGTTGCCCGCCCCGAGCAGTTGCAGCACGTGCGGCGGCGGCGGCGAGAGCAGCGCGTTCGTCCAGCTCGTGACGTACTGCCCGTACTCGGTCCAGAAGCGCTCGAACGCCCCCTCCATGAACGCGCGGTCGTAAGGCCGGTCACCGTGCTCGAGGATCTGCTCGAGATACGACGCAGCCATCTTCGATGCGTTGTTCGATCCCTGCCCGGTGATCGGGTCGTTGAGCATGATCGCGTCGGCGAGACCGAGCACGTGCGCGCCCGACGGCAGCGTCGCAACGGGCTTCCGAACCGTCGGCGGGAAGCGGCCGGCCAGGATGCCGTTGTCGTCGGTGAGGGCGACGTCGCGGCAGCGCTCCGCCTCCCAGGGCAGGAACGTCTCGAGGATCCACTTCGACTTCTCGAGGTGCTCCTGCGGCGTCGAGACGTCGCCCCAGCAGTCCATCGGGCCGCCGGGGATCCCCTCGAAGACCATGATCTCGCACAACCCCGTCGTCGTCAGCGCCGGGAAGACGAAGTACTCCCCGACGGTCGGAATGATGTTGAAGCACACGGCCGAGTACTCGGGCCGCGGCGTCATGCCGGTGACGTAGGTGAGCGCGAGCGAGCGCATCGGCGCCTCGTAGGGCGAGCGCGTCGCGTCCCGCTCGAACAGCTTCGTGATCTCGCCCTTCCCCGCCGCCACGATCACGAGGTCGCTCTCCTGCACGTGACGCTCCAGCTCGTCGATGCCGACGTCCTCGAGCGCGAGCGTTCCGCCCTGGCGCTCGAACTCCTCGAGCCAGCGGGGGATCTTGACGCGCTGGTCGACGGACTGGGCGGGCCGGTCGAGGCGCGAGGCCCAGTCGATCGCCTTGCCGCCCCCTTCGGGCGCGGGAACGACGAGGGAGATCCCCTCCACCGGCGGGCAGTCGCCGTCCCAGTAGTTGAGGCCGAGGTCGCGCTCGTGGCCGAGCGCCGCATCGAACATGCACTGGCTGGACATAACCCGGCCGTCGCGGATCTCCTCCGGCCCGCGGTTGGAGGCGACGCTCACCTCGTACCCGGCCTGCAGGAGGCCGACGCCGAGCTGGAGCCCGGCCTGGCCACCTCCGACGATCACGATCTTGCGCATCGGATCACCTCACTCTGCGAGTTTTGGGATTGCGGGCGCCGCCTGTTCCGGCCCCATTGCCGAATAGCCGCCGTCGACGGCGTAGTCCGCGCCCGTGACGAACGAGGCGTTGTCGCTGCAGAGGAACAGCACGACCTCCGCGACCTCCTCCGGGTTGCCGACGCGGCCGAGCAGATGGAACGGCGCCGCCACGCGGTCGGTCTTCGCGCGGTCGTCGCCCGAGAGCTCGACCATCACGCGCGACCAGGTCCACCCCGGCGACACCGAGTTCACCCGGATCCCGTCGCCGGCGAGATCCATCGCCATGTTGCGGGTCAACTGGACGAGCGCCGCCTTGCCGACCGGGTACAGCCAGCGGCCCGTCTGCGCCGCCTGCGCCGAGATCGAGGTGAAGTTGACGATCGCGCCGCCGCCCGCGGCGAGCAGATGTGGGTGCACGGCCTTCGCCAGCATCGCCTCGCTCGCGACGTTCACGTCGAGCGACTCGAG
Organism: Actinomycetes bacterium; assembly: GCA_031394165.1. Lineage (GTDB taxonomy): Bacteria > Actinomycetota > Thermoleophilia > Gaiellales > Gaiellaceae > Palsa-739. The sequence continues at coordinate 388 of JANMWV010000156.1, read as the reverse complement.
CCAGTCCGCGCGCGTCGACGCGAAGCCCTCGTCGACGTAGCTCGTGGCGAGGTTGACGAGGAAGTCGATCCGCCCGAACCGCTCCGCCGTGTCGGCGACGAAGCGGGCGACGGCGTCGTCGTCGCGGATGTCCGTCGCCGAGAAGAACACGTGCTCGCCGGCGGACTCCGCGAGCGCCTGCCCGCCTGCCTCGTCGATGTCGGCGACCGCCACGTTGGCCCCTCGGTCGAGGAACGCGCGTACGACGGCGGCGCCGATGAGCGTCGCACCACCGGTAACGACCGCGGTCTTTCCGGTCAGGCCGCGCATGCGCGCCCCGTCACGTTGGCCGATCCTTCACCGCCGGATCGTCGCACAGCCGCCGCGGGCACGCGGCGCTAGGGGTGGA
>JANMWV010000138.1:0-4979 GCA_031394165.1 Actinomycetes bacterium | reverse complement strand
TCACGGATCGTCGATTCGACGCAGATGCTCGTAGTGCAGCCGGTGATGATGAGGTGCTTGGCGCCGTAGCTTCGGAGTAGCTCGTCAAGGTCGGTGCGGTAGAAGGCGCTGAAGCGGGTCTTGTAGATGACCGGCTCGCCCGGTTCCGGTGTCAGCTCGTCGATGATGTCGGTGCCCCACTGGTCGCGGGTCAAGACCCCGTCTTTCACGCCGAGGTGGAGGAACAGGAATCCGTTGGGGACATCCTCAGCGCCGAGGTCGGAAAGGTCGGGCTGGAAACCAATCTTGATCCAGACGACCTTGATACCGGCTCGCCGGGCGCCCTCGACCGCGGCTGCGGTCGGAGGGACGGCGTTTTGGATGCCGGTGATGTCGATGCCGGCTTGCTCGAACATGCCGCCCTCTGAGCCGAAGGCGTTCTGCATGTCGATGACGATCAATGCAGTGCGGGAGGGATCGATCTCGACCGGTTGAGGGACGGCCTTGATCTGGTATGTCGACATAGCAGCTTTCCCCTTTCTTCCTGGCTCAGGCGCGGCGTCCGTTGCTCGTGGAATGACTGTTCGAGTTGCGTTTGCGGCGGCCGGCTCCTGGTCGCGCCAGGTGCCGGTGTTCGTCGATCACCCGCAGGAGCAAGTCGAGAAGAAGGTCGCGTTCCGCCGGCTCCAGGACCGCGAGGGCCTGCTCCTGGGCGGCGAGCGCCTTCGGATGCAGCTCGCGAAACAGCTTCTCGCCTCGGCGGGTAAGGCGGATGAGCCGCGCCCGGCGGTCCGTCGCGCTGACCCGTTGTTCGAGCAGCCCCTTCGCCTCCAGACCGCGTACCAGCAGACTGGTCGTGTTGCGGTCGACCCCGACCCGTTCGGCCAAACCGCCCTGATCGATGTCAGGCTCGCCGTCCGTGGAGTTGACGTACGCCATCACCGCAAACTCGAGCGGCGTGAGGCCGGCCTCGGCGACGGCCTCGGCGCCCAGCGTGTTGCAGATCTGGAAGAAGCGGCGAGCCAGTGCCAGCGGAACCCGCCGGATCGGCGGCGCATCAGCCAGTTGCACCGAGATGCCGCACTTTGTCATAAATATGATTTTCACACATATGACGATATAATGTCAAGGAGGATCGCGCTTCCACTTGACGTGTAGTAGACGATCCTGTACTTTGCATATTGGTTAATTAAGCTACACGTGAAATAAGGAGCAGGGCCAGTGAGCGTGACCATGGGTGAAGACCGACTAAGCCAAACGTTCGCTGCGCTCGCCAATCCAACGCGCCGCGCAATCCTGGCGCGTCTGGCAAAGGGCGAAGCGAGTGTGAACGAACTCGCAGTGCCCTTCGACATGACGCTGCCGGCAGTGTCCCGGCACATCAAAGTGCTCGAGCGTGCCGGGTTGGTGAGCCAAGGTCGACGAGCGCAGTACCGACCGTGCACACTCGATGCCAGACCACTGGAGGACGTCTCCTCGTGGACAGGCCAGTACAGACCGATTTGGGAGGCACGTTTCGACCGCATGGACGACTACCTCGGACACCTACAAGGCAATCGGAAAGACGAGACGGGAAAATGACTGACATCAACAGTTCGCAAGCGGCAGTGGTGATCGAACGCACCCTCGACGCTCCGGTGGCCCTCGTCTGGCGGTTGTGGACTGAACCCGAGCACGTCAAAGCTTGGTACGGCCCCCGTGGCGCCAGCGTCTCGGTCGCCGAGATGGACGTACGGGTCGGCGGCAGGCGGCTGGTGTCCATGGCAGTGGAAACACCGAACGGAAGCATGCAGCTGTGGTTCACCGGTGAGTACCGCGAGGTAATCGTCAACGAACGTCTCGTCTACGCCGACAGCATGTCGGACGAAGCCGGCAACGTCATCTCCCCCTCGGCCATGGGCATGCCCGAGGGTCACCCAGAAACGACCGAGGTGATCGTGCAGCTCGAAGACCTCGGTGGACGCACCAAAATGGTGATGACGCACGTGGGCGTACCAGCAGACTCCGGCGGCGCCGCCGGTTGGTCGACGGCCTTCGACAAAATGGCCTCGTACCTCGAATCGATCCGCAGCTAAACCGCTTACGGTCGACGGGTTCGGCGAGCCGCTCTTCGACGCGGCGACGGATCTCCATCAAGCGCAACCCCGCGTTTCTCCGTGGGCAGTTCCTTCACAGGAGCGTCCCGAATGCGCTCATACGCGCGCTGTTGGAAGATCGGGTGCAGTCGCTCGCTGTTGTGACGTCGATCAGACAGGCCTGGCAAGGGCATCGCAAACAGCTTTTCCGGTGCCGCCGAAAGGTTTGAAAGTTGACCGGTTAGCTCCACTTCGAAAGCCCTGGAAACGGGGCTTTCGCCTTTCAGAATCGTGACGTCTTGAACTTCTCCAGAGCGCGTGACACGCTCGTCAGGTCAACATTCGGGGGAAGGGGAGACAACATGAGGTCGAAGAAGCGTGCGGGCGTTGCCGCCTGCGTTGTTGTCGTGCTGAGCGCGGTGGCGATTGCGGCGGCGCTCGGAGCGTTCAGCTCGGGTAGTCGGACCGCCGCGGGCGCGAGAGCGGACACGATCAAGCTGCACGGCGCCTGGACGCTCCAGATCAGGGAGCACGGCCGGACGTTGCGCACGGTGCGATTCCACAACGAGCTGTCGAATCCCGGCGCACTCGTCAAGTTCCTTTCCCGGCAGAACAGCGTCGGCCAGTGGTCGGTCGGCATCGGCAACCAGGTCTGCGGGACGCCCACGACGCCCCTCTTCTGCTGGGACGACGAGGGTGGTGGCGGCGGAGTCGCACAGACGCACAACGTCGTCATGACGACGCCGAGCAGCGGGCCGGACGCGGGCTTGCTCGTACTCAAGGCCTCCATCCCGATGGGCGTGGACGGGTCGATCACCATCGTGAATACCGCCCTGCGCCAGTGCGACGCGAGCGCTGCGCCGTCGGTGTCGTGCACCGGTGGCGACTTCGGGCTCACGCGCCGCAATCTCCCCTCCGCGATCGACGTCGTGGCCGGGCAGCAGGTGTTGATCACCGTCAAGCTCAGCTTCTCGTAGAACAGGAGGACGCCGGAGCTCGATCATGCGTGGCGACCGCCACGGAGGCTCACGCGGGCACCCACTCGTGCGCGCGTGCGTGCTCGCCTGCCTTGCGTTCGCGCTGATCGCGCAGGTCGCAGGCGCGGATCTGGTCGGTCCCGCGATCGGCTCCGACGAGACCGTCGCAGCGGTGGACGCGGTCACCGTCACGCCGCCTGCGAGCACCGGGTCGGACGAGCCCGTCGGGCTCTCGGACGCGGTCGGCGTCTTTCCGCCTGCGGCTGCTTCGGGCGACTCGACGGTCGCCGTCACCGATCAGGTCGGCGTCTTTCCGTCCGCGTCGATCGGGAGCGGCGAGCCGGTGGCGCTCACGGATTCGGTGAACGTCGCGCCGTCGCCCTTCGTGCCGGACCTGGAGCCGCTGAGCGTGAGCGACGCCGTGACCGTCGCGCCCTCGCCGCTCATCGGTGACGCGGAACCGGTCGGCGTGAGCGACGCGGTGTCCGTCGCGCCGTCGCCCGTCATCGGCGTGCAGGAGCATGCGTCGGTCGTCGACGAGGTCACCGTCGAGCCGCTGCTGCCGCCGACTCGCACGTCGCTCGTCCCCGGTGCCGAGCCGCTGCTCCGCGGCGGTGCCGAGACGCTCGTCGCGACCGTCACCGCAGCAGGTGCGCCAGTCACGCTGGGCCAGGTCACGCTCGAGGACGGAGGCGTCGTCATCGCCGGCCCGACCCGCGTCGATGCGACCGGCCGAGCGAGCTTCGTCGTGAACAGTCTCGCGCTCGGCACGCACAGCCTCACCGCCTCCTACGACGGCGCACCGGCCTTCCTCTCGAGCAGCGGCGCCGCAACGGTGGACGTCTACGACTACACGCTCTCCCTGGTTCCGGCTGTACAGACCGTCCAGCGTGGGGCGGCCGCGACCTACTCGCTCACCGCGGCACTCGTGCCGGGGTCGTCCACCGCCGGCTCGACCGCGACGCTGTCGCTCTCCGTCTCGGGCGTGCCCACCGGGGCGACCGCGTCGTTCTCCGTCCCGCTCGCCCTTCCCTCCCTCGGAACGACGGCGCTGCAGATCGCCACCACGTCGACGGCAACGGCCGGTGACGCGACGCTCGTGGTGGCGGGCGACGGCGGCGCGCGCTCGGCAAGCGCCCACCTCTACGTGAACGCATCGCCGGCGGTGAGTGCCGGCGGCCCGTACACCGTCGCCGAAGGATCGACGGTTGCCCTCAGCGGCCGCGCGACCGACGCCGATCACGATTCCCTCACGGCCGCGTGGGATCTGAACGGCGACGGCACGTTCGAGACCGCCGGCTTGACGGCGTCCTTCCGGGGACTCGATGGCCCCGCGAGCCTGCCGGTGCAACTCCGCGTGTGCGACGACCACGACGCGTGCGCGACGGCGAACGCCACGGTGACGGTGACGAACGTCGCACCGACCGTTCGCATCAGCGCCCCTGCGGACGGCACGATCGTCTCGGTCGGGACGCCTGTCAGCTTCGCCGGTTCCTTCACGGACCCGGGCACGCTCGACACGCAGACGGCGCGGTGGAGCTTCGGCGCAACCGGCCTGAGCGCGACGCACGCGTTCACGGATGCGGGCTTCCCCGTGGTGACGCTGACCGTGACCGACAAGGACGGCGGCGTCGGCTCCGCCTCCGTGAACCTCGTCGTCGTCAACACCCAGGCTTCGGCCGCGGGCGCCGGCTGGTTCCGCACGTCCGCCGGCCGGGTCGCCTTCGTCTTTACGGCCGGCTACCTCGGCACGACGCCGCGAGGCTTCGCCGCGATCGAGACGCCGCTCGGCCACTTCCGCTCGACGTCGTATCGCTACCTCGTCGTCTCCGGATCGACCGTCGAGCTGGACGGCCTCGGCACGTTCCACGGCGTCCCGAACGTGCCGTTCCACCTCAGCGGTGTCAACGGACGGCCCGATCGGCTGCGCGTCCGCATCGGCACGGCG
>JANMWV010000345.1:0-3103 GCA_031394165.1 Actinomycetes bacterium | reverse complement strand
TCAAGCGCGAAGGCGTCCTGCAGGAAGAGCGTCGGATGGCTTCGCCAGATCGGCATCGTCGGGTCGCCGAACCAGTGGTAGAGGTACTCCTCTGCCTGGGTCGTCGAGTTGCTCTGGCCGTCGAGGCCGTTCTGCGTGTTCATGTACTGCTTCCCTGCGACGAGCACGTCTCCCATCCGCAGGATCGGCGTCGCGCTTCCGTAAGCGCCGAGTGTCGCCGGGAAGATCGCGTCGATCAACCCTGCAGCGAGATGGCTGTTCGTGTTCGACGGACTGTTGCGCGAGTCGCCGATCACACCGACCGCACCGCCGGTCGCCTTCTCGAGCAACTGCTCGGCGAAGTTCGGCGAGCCGTCGTCGAACTTCCCGCTCGCACAGTTGATGCTGAAGACGACTGGCAACTTCGCGCCGTTCGTCAGTCCGGGAATGTCGCCCGTGCCGAAGTTCGGGTTGCCCCAGCCGCCTGGATTGCCGTGATCGCGGTGCAGGATCAGGAACCGACCTGCGTTCCAGTCTGCTGTGACGTCCGCGCCCGTGCCGTTCCACGCGAAGCCCGGCTTGAGCAGCGCGGCGGGGAGCGCCGTCCCGTCGTAGTACTGCTGGGGAGTCACCGCCGTGGTCGTATAGACGCGGTCGACGGTCTTGCCTGCCGCGAGCATGCCGTTGCGCACGGTCTCGCTCAGCTTCGTGAACGTGCGCTCGTCGCGCGTTCCCGGATTGCAAGCCTGCCCAGGAACGTCGAGACCGCACTGGAAGTACGACGTGACGGTCGCGTGGCCGTAGAAGTCGCCGACGAAGATGGGCGGCGAGTCCTCGTAGGCGACGATCTTCGCGACCTCGTCGTTCGCGACCGCGAGATTCGGCGCGGGCATCCGGCCGATCGCGAGGTCGGGCAGGAGGTCGGCGTTGTTCGCGAGCGCGTACGGGAGGTCGCTTGCGATCAGCCCGTCGAATCCCGTCCCGGCCCATGGCGAGCCGGGCTTCCACGTCGGCACCTGCATCGCATCCCCGAGAATCCCGACGTACGAGGGCCGGATCAGGCAGCCGTTCGTCAGCTGGCCCCGGATGTACGACTGGATCTGCTCCTTCGTCGTGCCGATGTCGCCTTCGCCCGTTCCGAGTGTCACCACGCGCGTCGAGATTCCATCGGCGTTCCGATGCGTGGCCAGCGTGTCGGCGGCAGGCTCGAGCGAATGCGTCGTGACGATCAGGTATTCCTCGCCGCAGAAGAGGAACCGCGAGATCAGGTCGATGTTGGCACGCGCCACTGCGTAGTTGAGGAGCGACGACGAGTACACCCGCTGTGCACCGAGATTCCAGAGGCTCGTCATGCGACTGTCACCGAATAGCTGCGTGTTGCCGTCGCCGCCGAAGTTGACGCGGAGGTCGAGCCCGGTGTAGACGCGCAGCGACTGCGTGACCGGGTTGTACTGCGCGCCGTCGGTCTCGACACCGCCGAGCCGGAGATCTCGCAGCGTGCCGACCGGTGCCACGCCGACCGGGCCGGCCGGGTAGGCGACGTTACTCGCGTAGGTCTTGCGGTCGATCGTGAAGGCCGGGTTCCCGAACTCGACGGCCGTCGGATCGGCGGCCTCGTCCTGCTGGGGCCAGAGGCGGATGCCATCGACGACGTAGCTCGACGAGCCGAGCAGGTTGACGGATGCATCCGCGCCGACCGGCAGCGCGAAGAAGCGCGTGAGCGCGGGCACGTTCGGCTTGCCGACGGCGCCGGGTGACCCGAGCCCGTCCATCGCCATGTCGAGATAGAGCTGCCCGTCGCCCAGGCGGGGCGTGAAGGTCGCCTGCGGGAACGCGACGTGCAGCGTCAGCCCGGTCGCGTCACTCGACGTCACCTCGACCCGCGGCTCGGCCCCGCCCGCTGCGGGAACCGTCGTTCCGCCGCACGTGGCAGCGTTCGGATCCTGCAGGAGCCCGATGAGAACGCGGACGGCGTCTGCGTCGATCCGGCCCCAGGCCTCGTCGGGAACGCCCTTCTTCCCGAGCTTGGCCGCTACCTGATTCCGTAGCGCACCGAGCTGATTCGCCGCGACACACGGCTGCCCGCGCAATGCCGCCTCCCGGACGGCAAGCGCCTTCGCAAGAAACGGTTGTGGGTTCTGCACCGCCGGTAGCGCGTTGATGTCGGCGACGAGCGCCTGGTAACCCGGCGGATCCGGCTGCGGATTGAACGCGCCTGCGTGCGGCACGAGTCCGGTGGTCGCGGCGGCGAGCGCTGCGACGGGAACCAACCATCTGCGGCTCATGATGCTTCCTTCCCTCGGAGGTCTGCGCCGACTAGACGGGGCAGGATACCGCCTTCTTCCCGGCGCTACCCGTCGAGTGCGAGCGCAGCGAGGCGCCGGCCGACCACGGGCGCGAACTTGAAGCCGTGCCCCGAGCAGGCCGAGCCGACGACGAGGCGGCCGTGGCGCTCGAGCACGAACGAGCCGTCGGCCGTCGAGGTGTAGAGGCAGGTCTCGGGAGCGAGCGGCTCCGGGTCGACGTCCGTGAAGCGGGCAGCGATCCACGCGCTCAGCCGCGCGAGCGACTCGGGGTCCGGCGCGCCGGGCACGTTCGGATCGACCTCCGGGCCGCAGTGGTGGACCCCCGCCTTGAGCCCGTGCAGTGGATCGTGGAGCGAGTACATCCCGTGTCCCCGCGTGATCTCGTCGAGCTCGACGATCGCCGGCAGCGGCGGGCCTTCGCGCCGGAAGTACGCGAACGTCTCGCGCGTCACCTGTACCGGCACATCCGGGACGAGCTCGCGGATCCACGCGCCCGTCGTCACCACCACGACGTCGGCGTCGACGTCGTCGGTCGACGCGATCCGGCTCCCGGTCTCGACACGCGCGCCGCGGCTGCGTCCAGTGCCCACAAACGCATGGCGGGCGAGCTCGGCGCGCCCGATGCCCGCCTCCGGCGGGTGGAGCGCGCCCCAGCCGTCCGGCAGCTTGGCACCGACGGCGCGCGCGGCAGCCGCATCGAGCCAGCTGTACGGCACGCCGACGGCATCGAGGCCGGCCGTCGAGGTCAACTCGGGTGCAGACGCAAGCTCGTCGATGCCGTGGAGCTCGAGCAGCTCGACGCCCGACTCCGCCTCCAG
>JANMWV010000080.1:0-1801 GCA_031394165.1 Actinomycetes bacterium | reverse complement strand
CGTCATCCGGCGGACACTCTTGTCGACCGTGATCCCGGCGTTGTTGACGAGGATGTCGAGACGACCGTAGCGGTCGATCACTTCCTCGATCACGCGCTCGCAGTCGGCGTGGTTCGAAATGTTGCCCTGGTGGACGCTTGCCCGGTCGAGCTCCGCCTCCGCCAGAAACGCCCCCGCTGCCTCTTCGTTCCGCGAATAGCCGGCCGCGACGGTTGCACCCCGCTCGAGAAAGTCGCGGCTGATCGCGAGCCCGATGCCGCGAACGCCGCCGGTCACGAGCGCAACCCGCCCGGCCAGAGTCGGCGTCGCACTCAGGCCAGAGGCTGCGGCTTTTTCCCGACGCACGGGAGGGGATAGCGGTGAGGAAATCGTCACTATGCATCGCCTTCTCTCGCTGGGCTGCCCTCCCTCTTTTGTGCGGCGCGGGGATGGGGCCGGGATGGGTCAAGAGCGCCGAAGCGGCCGACTACTGCGGCGGTCAGAGCGCCTCCTGTCGTCCGTTCTACCCGGCAACGAGATTGCCAACCCTGGAGCAGCCGAGCAATTCGCTACGCACTGCTTGATGTATTCAGGGCAACGGCGGAGCGAATAAGAGCCTTGAGAGCCTTCTCGTCAATCTTGTCGCCTTCGCGAAAATCGATGGCCCGCCTGGTGTTGCCTTCCAGGCTCGAATTGAACAGGCTCGAAGGGTCTTTCAACGACGCGCCCTTGGCGAAGGTCATCTTCACCACGCTCTTGTAGGTCTCCCCCGTGCAGATGATCCCATCGTGAGACCACACGGGAGTCCCTCTCCACTTCCACTCCTCGAGCACCTCGGGGTCGGCTTGCTTGACGAGAGAACGGAGCCGGGAAAGCGTCTCACCCCGCCAGTCGTCCAGCTCCCTGATCCTCTCGTCTATCAACGCAGACGGGGACCCGGGTTTCTGCGGAGCGCTCTTCTTCACGACATCCCTCTCATACCACATCGATCTTCATCGGCTCGTATAGGCGAGGATGACGCAAACCGGCCGCGCCCGACTCGCGGCGTCGACGAGCGCTCAGCTCATCGGGATCTGCCGCTGGAGGCGAGGCTCGATGCGGTCGAGGATCTCCTCGAGGCTCTCGCCGGTCGCCGTGATCCCGTGATTCCGCAGGCCGATCACGGCCCGGGCGGGATCCGGCTCGGCGGCCACCAGGGCGGCCACGCTCGTCGCGAGCTCCTCGCTGCCGCAGGGGTAGTTGATCTCCGTCCCCACGGCCCCGTCGACCCAGGCGTGGACGTGGAGGATCGCGCCGACGTCGGGATGGCGCCGGTAGATCATCCAGTGCTCGATCGCGTCGACCGAGACGCGACGAGGCTCGATCTCAGGAGGGACGCTGAGAATCATCCGGCCGTTCGCCTCGTCGTATCCGGACACGAGCAGGATGTCGCGGCCCGGCACCTCCAGCCGCGACTTGTCGACGCCACTCGCACTCATCCAGAAGCGGTCGCGATCCTTCCGCGCGGACAGATTGCCGTAGGACAGGCCTCCGATCCCATACAGGCGCTTGACGTGGCGGAGGTCGCGCGCGTCGAGCAGATCCTCGATCGGGAACGGTGCAGGCAGGAGGCCGAGCCCGTCGAGGCGTCGACCCGCGGCGGCGATGTCGCGCGTCCGGTCGTCCCCGTGCCAGAGCTCGGGCTCGAGATCGTTGCGGAACTCGTTGTCGATCACGAGACGCGCCCGCGCGAGCGGGACGAGCCGTTCGACGACGTGGCCGGCGAGGTCGTCGCCGGTCACGGAGTAGTGGCCGCGCTCCATCGTGGTGAAGAGCACTCGAC
>JANMWV010000336.1:0-3151 GCA_031394165.1 Actinomycetes bacterium | reverse complement strand
ACCGTCGACCCCCTCCTTACCATGGAGGTGCTCTACCAACTGAGCTAAGAGGGCAGCGCGGCCATTCTAGGCGGTTTCTTCGGTCGTCGGGCGTGCTCCCCGTGAGCCGGTCTTCTCTTTCGGCTCGTTGCGCTCTATCCTCACCGGCGATGGGGTCCGAGGGCTCCGAGACATAGAGGCAAGGGGGAGTGATGAGAAGGCTGGTTCTGTTTTCGGCCGCTGTTGCGGCGGTCGCGTTCATTGTGGCGCCGGGTGCGCTCGCGGGCAGTTGGAAGTTCGCCCCGACGATCAATGCGCCCTGGACGGGTGAGGTCGACTCCGCGCTCGACACGCCGCTGTCGGCAGTCGGACTGTGCCGGTCGTCGCCGTTCAACCTTCCCGGCGCGTATGCGCCGACGTCGAACATCGATCTGATCGTCGGTGACGCGATCAACAACAGCGGCGCGTCGAACCGCGGTTGCTCGACGCCGCAGAACGAGACAACAGTGGCGGTCAATCCGACGAACCCGTCGAACCTCGTCGCAGGTGCGAACGACTACCGCATCTGCTGTGACTTCAACGGGTTGAACGACGGCAGCGGTTGGGCGTACTACTCGTTCGACGGCGGGGCGAGCTGGCGCAACGTCCAGCTTCCCGGGCTGACCGACCACACCGGCGGCAGCGGCAACTTCAAGCGCGTCGACTCGGCCGGCGACCCGGCGCTCGCATTCGGGCCTGACGGCACCGTCTACTACGCGAACATCGTCTTCAGCCGTACCTCGTTCGCCTCGGGCGTCGCCGTCAGCGTCTCGCACGACGGTGGTGCCAGCTGGAGCGCACCGAACATGGTCGCGTACGTCGACGCCGGCAACTTCTTCAACGACAAGGAATGGATCGCCGCCGGCCCAGATGGGAGTGTCGTGGTCACGTGGACGCGCTTCAGCCTCGGGCCGCACGGCGCCGGCTATCTGTCCTCGCCGATCGTCGCTGCCTACTCCAAGAACGGCGGACAGTCGTGGAACCGGCAGGGCTCGCCCGTGTCCGACGACGCCCATCCGTTCGATCAGGGCTCGTTCCCGCAGTTCGGGCCGGACGGCACGCTGTACGTCGCCTACGAGGGCGCGACGCCTTCGAGCGGCTACGCACAGGACGCGACGATCGTCGCCCGCTCGACCGACGGCGGTGCGACCTTCAGCAACACCGAGGTCGGGCGTGTCTATGACGACCTCGACTGCTACCCGATCTTCGGTGGACGGCAGACGCTGACGGGCGAGCACTTCCGCCTCAACAGCTACCCGTCGTTCAGCGTCGATCCGCTCACCGGCCGGCTCGCGGTCGTGTGGGCCGACAACCAGGGCTCCGGTACCTGCGGAACCGGCGGAGCGTCGTTCACCGGGACGAGCTCGGCGCAGGTCAAGCTCGTCTCCGGCGCGTGGGGCTCGCTCTCCGCGCCGACGACGATCACCTCCGGTGCGGGCGACAAGGTGTTCCCGGCCGTGGCCATGCGCGGCGGCGTGATTGCCGCCTCGTACTACACGCGCGACTACGCGAGCACGCACAGCGCGGCGACCTGCAACGTCGCGATCGGCAGCACTGCGCCGGGCTTCCACCCGGTCATCGTGCCCTCATCGGTCTGCCTCGACTACGCAGCCGGCTCCTCGACGAGCGGCTTCGCCGAGACCCGGTTGACCACGCAGGGCTCGAACCCGTACATCCAGTTCGCCAACGGCTCCTTCATCGGCGACTACTCGGGGATCGCGCTCGGCTCCGACGGCGTGGCCCACCCGGTGTGGACCGACTTCCGCGGCAACCCCGGCGTGACCACCGCGAACCAGGACGCCTACACGCAGGCGTTCCGGCCCTAGGGTCGTAGGTCCGACGGGAAGGGCCGGCCGCAGGGCCGGCCCTTCCCGTTCTTGCCGTCACCGAGCGGAGGAGGAGCCCTGAAGGTCGTTCACTGTCCCTGCGGCGTCAACGTCGAAGGTGCATCCGACGACGAGATCGTCAAGAACGTCGAAGCGCACATCGCATCCGACCATCCGGAGATGGTCGGTGACTACTCGAGGGAGCAGATCCTGGCGATGGCTCACGATCACTGAGCGCGTAGGGCGGTGCGGACGAGACGCGCGATCACTGTCGTCGGCTGCCACGCGGGCGGCGAGGTCGGCAACGTGGTTGTCGGAGGCGTGCTGCCGCCTCCGGGCGACACCGTCTTCGAGCGGATGGAGGCGTTGCGCGCGGACGACTCGCTGCGACGGTTGCTGCTGCGTGAGCCGCGCGGCAGCGTCGCGACGCACGCGAACCTGATCGTCCCATCCGCGCTGCCCGACTGCGACGCGGGCTACATCATCACGGAGCCGACCGAGTACCCCGCGATGTCGGGCTCGAACACGATCTGCGTCGCGACGGTGCTGCTCGAGACCGGCATGGTCGAGATGTACGAGCCCGAGACGACGCTGCACGCGCGCGGCCTGATGCGTCCCGGCGACGCGATGACGCACGCCTCGGTGCTCGGCACCACCTTCGACGGCCGCATCGTCGAGGAGGCGACCGTAGGCGACCGCTCCGCAATCGTCCCCGCCATCCGCGGCAGCGCCTGGATCACCGGCATCACCGAGGTCTTCGTCGATTCGGACGACCCGTTCCCGGAGGCTATCTCCTCTCAGACACCTGGCCCGGACCAGACCACCAGGACTGACCCGTCGCGGAGCGGAGCTTGCCTCCGCGCAGCAGTGACCCGTCCGGCCGCGAGCCCACCGAAGAAGGGGGCCCACGGGGGAAACATGGTTTCCCCCGTGAAGCCGGCGAAGCTCGGCGAAGTGGAACTAAGCGGAGCACTTTGGAACCTTTACAACCAGGGGCGGCTGCCCAGGTTGGGAGCGCTCCATAAGCGCCTGCTGGCCCGGATACCGCAAACCGAGGTGGTCGGGCGCCCGTTGCGACGGCGGCAGGGAGCTCTTCTCGACGCGGTCACCGCTGTTCTTAAACGCGCGGGCTGTCCCTTGCGAGTGCGTGAGGTTCATGCCGCCGTCGAGGAGCTGTACGGAGAACGGGTGCCGTTTTCATCTGTGAACGAGGCGCTGTCCACACATGCGCGCGGTGACGGGGGACGGTTCCGACGTGTGCGTTACGGCACCTATGAGATGGCCGAAGGGTGATCGTCTCCGGCAAG
>JANMWV010000046.1:0-4624 GCA_031394165.1 Actinomycetes bacterium | reverse complement strand
GCGGAGCTTGAAGGTGTAGGTCTTGCCGTCCTTCGACGCCGTGTAGCCCGTCGCGAGCAACGGCTTCAGCGTCTTGCCGTCACGAGCGACCGTGTAGAGCGGCTCCATGATCTGCTCCGCGATCCAGATCGACTCGTTCTGGAAGACGTTCGTCTTGTCGAACGAGATCGAGTCCTCGATGCGAGCGATCGTGAGGTGGCCGCCGTGCTTGGGCGTGCCGGCGCTCGAGGTGGCAGGCGCCGACCGCGCGCCGAGCGCTGCCGCGGTGCCGACGACCGCGACGGCGGCTCCCGAGACGAAGAGCAAGGCGATCTTCCGTGCCTTCAAGGCTTTCTCCTTTTTGAGGCGAAACCACGAGACGCCCGCCGCGAGGTGCGGGAGGGCACGAGTGCGATGCACTATCCCAAATGCAGTTGACGGTGTCTACGCCCCGTCTCGGCGAGCAGGAGCCAGAGCTCCGCCCACGCGCGCATGCCCTCCTCGAGCCGCTGGAGGCGGAAGAACTCGTTCGGCGCGTGCAGCTGCTCGTCGCCCGTCGAGAAGGAGAACATCAGCGTCTTCAGGCCCAGGATCTGCTCGAAGAACACCGCGGCCGGCAGGGTGCCGCCCATGCGCACGAGCAGCGGCTCGCGCTCGGGATAGACGACGGCCAGGGCGCGCCGACCCGCCTCGACGGCGGGATGGTCGGCGGCGATCGCGTAGGCCGGCACGGCGCCCGGCACGGCCTCGATCTCGACCTCCACGCCGGGCGGGCAATGGGCGCGGACGTGCGCGGCGATCGCCGCGAACGCGACCTCCGGGCGCTGCTCCGGCACGAGCCTGCAGGTCAGGTGTGCGCACGCGCGACGGGGGATCACCGTGAAGGAGCCGCCGCCCGCGATCCCGTTCACCTCGAGGGTCGGCCGCGTCCACAGGCGCTCGAGCGTCGAATAGCCGGGCTCGCCGTGAAGGGCCGGCACGCCGACCTCGCGGCGATACGCCTCCTCATCGAAGGGCACGGCTGCGAGCGCCGCGCGATCGGCCTCGCCGAGCGGCTCAACACCGTCATAGAAGCCAGCGACCTCGACGCCGCCGCCCGGCTCGTGCAGGCTCGCGAGAATCGCGGCGAGCGCGTGGTTCGGGTTCTGAACGGCGCCTCCGTGGCGCCCCGAGTGCAAGTCGGCGTCCGCGCCGGTCACGGTGATGTCGAGCGCGAGCAATCCCTTCGCAGCGATCGCGATCGACGGCTCGCTCGCACGCCACATGGCGCCGTCGGCCGAGACGACGAGGTCGGCGGCGAGCGCGTCGCGGTGCGCAGCGAGGAATGCCGGCAGGTTGCGGCTGCCGATCTCCTCCTCTCCCTCGAGGAGGAAGCGGACGTTGAGCGGCAGCCTGCCGTCCCGAGCGTGGAAGGCCTCCGCCACCTTGAGCGCTACGAGCACCGGCGCCTTGTCGTCGGTGGCGCCACGGGCGTAGATGCGGCCGTCACGGATGCTCGGCTCGAACGGCGGCGTCGTCCATTCCGACTCGTCGCCTGCCGGCTGCACGTCGTAGTGGCCGTAGACGAGAATCGTCGGCGCCCCCGCCACGCCGAGCCACTCGCCGAGCACGACAGGGTGGCCGTCGCTCTCGACGACTCGCCCATTCGCGAAGCTCAGCTGCCCGGCGAGCCACTCGGCGGCGGCGCGCATGTCGTCGCGCCGGGTGGGATCCTGGCTGATGCTCGGGATCGAGAGGAAGGCGGCCAGCTCTCGCCGGTAGCGCTCCTGCTCGTCAAAAGATGGAGTGTCCACCGTCGATCGAGATCGTCTGGCCGGTAATCCACGAGGACTCCTCGGCGACGAGGAAGAGGACGCCGTTGGCGATGTCCTCGGGAACGCCGAGCCGCCGCGTCGCGATCGCCTCCACGAGCGCCCGCCGGCCCTCCTCGCCGTAGCTCTCCCACTGCTTGATCGAGGTCGGGTTCGAGAGCACGAAGCCGGGCGCGATCGTGTTGACCGTGATCCCGAAGCGGCCGAGCTCGTGCGCGGTCTGCCGCGTGAAGCCGATCTGGCCCGCCTTGGCGCTCGCGTAGGCCTGGATGCCGGTCAGGCTGACGCTTCTCCCGGCTCCCGAAGAGATGTTGACGATCCGGCCGTAGCCCGCCTCCTTCATCCCTGGAGCGACCGCGCGGGTGCAGACGAACGTGCTCGTCAGGTTCGCGTCGACGACCGTCCGCCAGTCCTCGTCCGTCACCTCCTCCAGCGGCTTGCCGACCTGGCCGACCACCCCGCCCGCGTTGTTGACCAAGATGTCGACGCGGCCGATCCGCTCGACGAGTGCGCTCACCTGCGCTGCGTCGCTCACGTCGGCCGTGTCGAGGTCGACGCCGTGGACGGTCGCACCATGCTCTCCCAGCGCCCACACGATGGCGGCGCCGATGCCGTGCGCCGCACCCGTGACGAGCGCGACGCGGCTCGAGAGGTCAGGCACTGCGCCACCCGTTCGCGAGCAGCTCGCGCACCTCCTCGACCCCGGCCTGCCAGACGCGGAGCACGTCCTCGTCCGGCCGCTCGTAGAGCCCGCCGAAGGAGCCGTCGCCGAGCAGCTTCCGCAGGTCGGCAGGATCGGATTCCCGCATCGTCGACGTGTCCGCCATCGGCTTGCGCTCCTGCGGCTGGGTCACGCCCTCGAGGCGCGTCCACGGGAAGTTCTCGAGCCAGGAGGCGTGACTGGCGTCGGGATCGATCGACTGGACGACGGCCCACGTCCGGGGGCCGTTCCACCAGTTGTGCCAGATGAACTCGGCGTCCGGGCTCGACGCCTGCCACGCCTCGGCAGCCTCCCGCCCGGCCTCGTTCCCGCCGTGGCCGTTGACGAGCAGGAAGCGGCGGAAGCCCTGGCCGGCGAGCGAGTCGAGCAGGTCGCGGATCACCGCCTGGTAGGTCGCCACCTGCAGTGTCGGGCTGCCCGGGTAGGCGGCGAAGTAGGGCGTCAGCCCGTACGGGAGCGACGGCAGCACCGGCACGCCGAACGGTTCGGACGCCTCGACCGCCACGCGCTCCGAAAGGAGCATGTCCACCCCGAGCGAGAGGTACCCGTGCTGCTCGACCGACCCGAGCGGCAGCACGATCCTGTCGTCGTGCTCGAGGTACTCCTCGAGCTGCATCCAGTTGCAGTCGACCACCCTCATCAGCTCACCCTTTCGTAGATGCTTGCGGCGGACAGCAGGAGCTCGTCGGCGCCCAGCGCCGCCGCCAGCTGAAGGCCAGCTGGGAGCGGCCCCTCGACCGAGCCGCACGGAAGCGAGATCGCGGGATTCCCGGCGATGTTGTAGGGCCCGGTGAAGCGGCCTTCGACAGCGCCCTCGGGGGTGCCGAACGGCGGATCCTCCGGCGGCGCCGGGTAGGCGACGGTCGGGCCCGCGAGGACGTCGACCCCATCGAACACGCGGGCGAACGCGGCCGCGATCCGCTCCCGCTCGGCGAGGCCCCGCCGGTAGGTCTCGTCGTCGATCTGCGAGCCGAGCTCGAGCAGCGCACGCGTGCCCGGGCCGTAGCCGTCGTCCTCGCGCTCGAGCAGCTCGCGGTGGACGTCGTAGGCCTCGCGGAGCACGATCGCACCGAGCGCGTCGTCCACCAGGTCGAGCTCGGGGACATCGACGTCGCTGACCTGGAAGCCGGCCGCGGCGAGCGCCTCGATCGCCTCGAGCACTCGCTCCCGCACGGCCGGGACGAGGTCCGGATCATCGAGCTGGCGGCGCAGGACCCCGAGCCGCAGCCCCGAGACCGGCTCGATCGCGTAGCGCCGGCGGGCGAGGACGCCCAGCAGTAGCGCCGCCTGCTCGACGGTCCGCGTGAGGGTGCCGACGTGGTCACAGGTCGGCGAGAGCGGGAACACGCCCGCGAGCGGAACGAGGCCGTAGCTCGGCTTCAGCCCGACGATGCCGCAGTACGCGGCCGGGATCCGGATCGAGCCGCCGGTGTCGGAGCCGAGCGCGAAATCGCAGACGCCGGCCGCCACGAGCGCCGCCGAGCCGCTGCTGGAGCCGCCCGAGGTGCGGCTCGGGTCGAGCGGGTTGAGCGTCATCCCGTAGGCCGGGTTGACGCTGCCGGCCGCGTACTCGAGCAGGTTCGTCTTGCAGAGAAGCTCGGCACCGGCCTCGCGCAGGCGGGCGACCGCGGCGGCGTCGCTCTTCGCAGGCGGCGGCACGCCGACGGTCGAGGCGTTCGTCGTCACGACGCCGCGGACGTCGATGTTGTCCTTCACCGCGACCGGGATCCCGAGCAGGGGCCCGTCCGCCGCTCGCTCCGAAGGGCCGAGCACGGTGACGACGGCGTTCAGCGGGCCGGCCAGCTCGTCGAGGCGGGCGTACGCGGCCAGGAGCTCGAGGTTGGCTACTTCGCAGACACGGCGGCCTGCCTCGATCTCGCCGATCAGCTCGAGCGTGCGACGCAGGAGCGGCCCGTCGAGCTCTGCGAGAATCGCCTTCTCCGTCGGCCGCTTCCGCACCGCCAGGTCGCGGTAGATGCCCGAGTGGCTCTTGGCCGAGCGGCGGTTGAAGGCGACGAGCCGGTCGATCGAACCCTCGAGGTCGTCGGCCTCGAAGCCGTCGAACGACTCCGGCTGCGCGGTCGCGGCGTCGAGCACCTCGCGGGCGAGCCGG
>JANMWV010000004.1:0-3717 GCA_031394165.1 Actinomycetes bacterium | reverse complement strand
AGCGACGGCAGGGGCGCTCCCGTTCGAGCGCGTCGCTGAGGCGATCGCGGCGCCGGTGGCTAATCAATCAGGACATCCAGCCACTTCGAGGGGAAAGATCTGAATGAAAAGAACATTGCTAACGATCGCGTTCATTTGCGCGATCGTCGGAACAGGATTCGCGACAGCAGCAATCACGGCCACGCCAACGAACACGATCCAGGCGTGCGTGAAGAGCAATGGAGATGTACGGATCGTCTCCGCACCGACCGACTGCAGGAATCCAGAGACGTGCATCTCATGGAACGTCGTCGGCCCAGGAACCGCGGCGACGTTCAGTCCTGCGGGGCCGCTTCGCCGGCGCTGCGGGGGTTGACATCCACCGTGGTTTAGTCGATTGTCTTAGTCGTATGACTGAGATGCGGGGGAATGGCAGATCTGGTTCGACGGTCGGTGCGCCGGATCGTCGCGGCGCGGCGGAGGTGGCGTTGCTCGACGCGGCGGAGCGGTTGCTGCTTGATGTTGGGGGAGCTGGGATTACGACGCGTCGCGTTGCCGAGGAGGCAGGGGTCAACCACGGGCTCGTCCACTACTACTTCGGTTCGGTCGAGAATTTGCTCGGGCGCGTTCTGGAGCGGTTCACGGACGCGCTGATCGCGCGGCAGCGTGAACTGTATGCGGCTGAGATGCCTTTCGTCGAGAAGTGGCGTGCGGCGATGCGCTACCTCGACGAGGATCGGCCGTACCAGAAGGTTTGGTTTGAGTTGCAGGCGCTCGCGTGGAACCGGCCGCAGTTGCGGGAACGGATCGTCGGCGTCAACGATGCTTGGCGCGCGGTGCTGGCGGAGGCGTTCGCGCCCCTGCGGCACGAGTTGCGGATCGAGATGCCGCTGGAGGCCCTCGTGTCGCTCGTGATCACCTTCAACGAGGGGATCATGCTCGAACGGCTCTCGGGGATCGAAGCCGGGCAGCGCGAGCTGCTCGCCTGGATCGAGGAGTGGGTCGTTGACGGCGGTAGTTGAGCAGCCGGGCGTGCGCGAGCAGACGCGGGCCCGTTACCCCGACGCGGAAGGGTTCGTGGAGCGCGACGGCGTCTCCGTGTTCTGGGAGCGCTACGGCGAGGGGGAGCGGACGATTCTCTTCCTGCCGTCGTGGTCGATCGTCCACTCGCGGCTCTGGAAGGGCCAGGTCCCGTACTTCGCCAACCATTGCCGGGTGCTGACCTTCGACCCGCGCGGCAACGGGCGCTCCGGCCGGCCGCGTGAGGGAACGGCCTACAGCGAATGGGAGTTCGCGGCCGACGCGCTTGCGGTGCTGGACGCAACCGAGACGGAGCGGGCGGTGCTCGTCTCGCTCTCCCTCGGCGCTCACCGCGCCCTTATCCTCGCCGCCGACCACCCTGAGCGGGTAGCGGGAGCCGTCTTCATCTGCCCCTCGCTGCCACTCGCGCCGCCCAACCCGGAGCGGGCCGCGGTGATGGAGCGCTTCGACCAGGTACTCGAGACTGACGGGGGTTGGGCGAAGTTCAACCGCCACTACTGGCTCAAGAACTACCCCGGCTTCCTCGATTTCTTCTTCTCGCACTGCCTGACCGAGCCGCGCTCGACGAAGCAGATCGATGACGCGGTCGGCTGGGGCCTCGACACGAATGCCGAGACGCTGCTCCTCGCTGAAGAGGGGCCGGCGCTCGACGAGGTGCAGGCGCGGGAGCTCGCCGCACGCGTCCGCTGCCCGGTACTCGTCATCCACGGCGAGGCGGACGCGATCAGCCCGCACTCGCGCGGCGCCGAGCTCGCGAGGATCACCGGCGGAACGTTCGTCACGATCGAGGCAGGCGGCCACTTCCCGCACGCGCGCGACCCGGTGAAGACGAACCTTCTAATCCGCGACTTCGTCGCGCCGCCGCCTCCCGAGCGACGTTGGGTTCGGGGGAAGTCGCGGCGCAAACGCGCCCTGTACGTCTCGTCTCCAATCGGGCTCGGGCATGCGCGGCGCGACGTCGCGATCGCGGATGAGCTGCGCAAGCTGCATCCCGATCTCGAGATCGACTGGCTCGCACAGCACCCGGTGACCGCGGCGCTGGAGGCGCGCGGCGAACGTATCCACCCGGCGAGCGCGCTGCTCGCGAACGAGTCGGAGCACATCGAGAGCGAGAGCGCCGGGCACGATCTGCATTGCTTCCAAGCGATCCGGCGGATGGACGAGATTCTCCTTTCGAACTTCATGGTCTTCCACGACGCCGTCCGCGACGACCAGTACGACCTTTGGATCGGCGACGAGGCATGGGAGCTCGACTACTACCTGCACGAAAACCCCGAGCTGAAGCGTGCTGCCTACGTCTGGCTGACCGATTTCGTCGGCTGGTTGCCGATGCGCGATGGCGGCGAGCGCGAGACGTTCGTCACTGCGGACTACAACGCCGAGATGATCGATCAGATCGCGCGCTTCCCGCGCGTCCGCGACCGCGCGATCTACGTGGGCAACGACGAAGACATCGTCCCGGACGCGTTCGGACCGGGCTTGCCGTTGATCCGCGACTGGATGCGCAACCACTACGACTTCACCGGCTATATCACCGGCTTCGACCCTGCGGATCTTTCCGACCGTGACGCGCTGCGCGCCGAGCTCGGATACGAGCACGACGAGCAAGTCTGCGTGATCACGGTCGGTGGCTCCGGCGTCGGCGCCGACCTTCTTCGGCGGGTGGTCGCGGCGTTTCCGGAAGCCAAGGAGCGTGTGCCGGCACTGCGGATGATCGTGGTCGCGGGACCGCGGATCGATCCGGCGGCGCTGCCGACGGCCGAGGGCCTCGACGTGCGCGCGTACGTGCCCGACCTCTACCGGCACCTCGGCGCCTGCGACCTCGCGATCGTTCAGGGAGGACTGACCACGACGATGGAGCTGACAGCCAACCAGCGGCCGTTTCTCTATTTCCCGCTCCGCCACCATTTCGAGCAGAACGTCCACGTGCGCCACCGCCTCGCCCGTTACGGCGCCGGCCGCTGTATGGAATTCGACCAGGCGACACCGGACGTGATCGCCGCCGCGATCGCCGCCGAAATCGGCCGTGAGGTGGCCTACAGGCAGGTCGAGACCGACGGCGCCGCGCGCGCGGCCGCCCTCATCGCCGAGCTCCTCTAGAAAAAACGCCACGCCACTTCGTACTGTTGGCAGCGACGAAAGGGAAATCCATGGCTTTAGATGTTGGGATCGACGTTGAGCTCCTGAAGAGCGAGATCAAGAAGACGTATGCGTCGGTCTCGGGGGAGCCGGAGCGGGATTTCATCTTCCCGACCGGCCGCGCGTGGGCTGAAGATTTGGACTACCCCCCGGAGCTTGCCGGTGTTCCGGAGAGCGCGGCCGAGTCGTTCGCGGGAGTCGCCAATCCGTTCGTGCTCGGACGGCTCGCGCCTGGCGAGCGGGTGCTCGATCTCGGTTCCGGCGCGGGTACCGACTCGCTCGTCGCCGCGCAGATGGTCGGCCCCCACGGCAGCGTCACCGGAATCGACATGACTCCCGAGATGCTCGAGAAAGCTCGCAGCTCCGCCGCCGCCATGGGTGCCGACAACGTTCGCTTCGTCGAGGGCGAGGTCGAGCGGCTGCCGTTCGCCGACGGGAGCTTCGACGTCGTGATCTCGAATGGCGTGATCGACCTCGTTCCCGACAAGGACGCCGTCTTCGGCGAGCTCTTTCGCGTGCTCGCACCCGGCGGCCGCCTCCAGATCGCGGACGTGACTA
>JANMWV010000573.1:0-9223 GCA_031394165.1 Actinomycetes bacterium | reverse complement strand
TGAAGCGGCGCGTCGGGAGCCACGACGACATCCCTTTCGGCGCCTGCTTCTGGAAGAAGCCGTCGCCGACGATGCCCTCGCGGTAGCGCTTCATCGTGAACGGGCGGTCGCGCAGGTGCGGGACGAGCGTGGAGCCGATGCGCTCGTAGTACGCGAACACGTCGCCCTTCGTGATCCCGTCCTCCGGGAAAAGGACGCGATCGGCGCTCGAGAGCGCGACATCGTGCGTCATCCGTCGAGCAGGCGGCGGACGGTCGCGATCAACTCCTCGTGCGGGAACGGCTTGCGCAACACCGGCAGCCCCGAGCCCGCGGCGAACGCCTGGTCGGCCCCGGTCATCAGCACGACGGGAAGCCCCGGCGAGATCTGGCGCAGGCGTGCCGCGACTGCGTCGCCGCTCATCTCCGGCATCAGGACGTCGAGCACGGCGAGCGAGATGTCGTTGTGCTCCATCGCCGCGACCGCCGCGAGCCCGGAGTACGCCGTCACGACCTCGTAGCCCGCGTTCTCGAGCGTCGCCCTGACCATCTCCGCGAAGGGCCGGCTGTCGTCCGCAACGAGGACACACGGCATCACCACGGCTCCACTCTATGCCCCGTCACCTCTATGCCCCGTCATCGCCGCCCGAAGCGCCGACGCGGCGGCCGCTGCGGGCGCGCCGGCACCTGGGAGCCGGAGACGATCGCGGCCGGGACGTCCTCCGTCAGCCAGCGCGCGAGCGGCGCGTCGCCCACGGCGGCTGCGGCGGCAGCCATCCCGACCTCGCGCACCTGTGGCGCGTGCGCGTCGCTCGCGAGCAGGTGCACGAGCCCGGCGTCGAGCAGCGCGCGGCTCGCCTGCCGCGGCCGCGAGCCGAGCCTGCCGTCGACGGAGGCCGCCGTGAGCTGCACGAGCACGCCTGCGTCGACGAGCGGCCGCAGCAGCTCCGGATCCGCCTGCACGTCGGGATTCCGCTCCGGGTGGGCGAGCACGACCGAGAAGCCGCGCGTCGCGAGCTGGAAGACGAGGTCGCGCAGGTCGAGCGGCCAGCCGACGTAGGGGCACTCGAGCAGCACCACGGCCGGGTTGCCGCCGAGGCCGAAGCGGGCGAGCGTCGCGTCGTCGAGCCGGGCGGCGTACTCGAGGTCGAGCTCGCCCCCGGTCAGCACCTCGATCGGGATGCCGGCGTCGCGCGCGGCTCGGTTCAGCTCGGCGACACCCCGCTCCATCGTCTCCGCCTGTGTCGGATAGTCGGCGCGCACGTGCGGCGTCGCCGCGATCTGGGTGGCCCCGTCCTCGGCGGCCGCGGCGAGAATCGCGACGCTCTCGTCGAGCGAACGGGCGCCGTCGTCGACGCCGGGCAGAACATGGGAATGCAGGTCGATCATCGGCAGGTCATGCCCTCCCCCGAAGAAGAACGGGAATCAGGAGGCGAGGCGGCGGACGGCGGCGAGCAGCTCCTCCTGCGGGAACGGCTTGCGGAGGATCGGCAGCCCACTCGCGACGGCGACGTCGCTGTCCGACCCCGTCATCAGCAGCACCGGCAAGCCGGGGGCGAGCCGCCGGAGATGCTCGGCGACCGCGTCACCGCTGATGCACGGCATCAGGACGTCCAGCACGGCGGCGTCGACGTCCTCGTGCTCGAGACACGCGATCGCGGCGAGCCCCGTCGAGGCCGTCAGCACGTCGTAGCCCGCGTCCTCGAGGGTCGCCCGCAGGAGCTCGGCGAAGCCCAGGTTGTCGTCAGCGACGAGGATCGCCCCCATGGAGGAAGGGTACTTCCTCGAGCCGCGCCAGGACGTCCATCCGACCGATTCGGCAGCGGGAGGCTCTTGCAGGCCGACGTCAGGAAAGGCGGGCGATCAGGTCGTTCGCCCAGCCGACGAGCAGGGTTGCGTAATCGCTGGTGATGGTCTTCCCGGCGGCGGACTGCACCTGGAGCACGAAGGTCGCGAGCAGCCCTCGCGCGCTCGCCTTGTCGCCACGCTGGAGCGCCGCGGTCGCAGACTGGAGCTTCATCATCATGTTGACGACGTTGCCCGTCACCTTCCCGTTGGCGAGCCCGTCGTTCAGCGCATTGATCAGGCCGGTGGTCGTCGCGCTGACCCGGAAGGTCACCGTGAACGAGCTCGTGTTGCCGAGCGCATCCTTGGCCCAGACGACGATCACGTGATTGCCGGCCGCCAGCGTGTCGATGCCGATCGTCAAGACCGTGCCGCTGGAGATGACCTTGCCGTCGAGCGTCGTGGACATCGCGCCGAGCCCGTCGACGTCGGAGACGCCGATCGTGAGCGTGATCACCTGGCCGACGTCGTACACGGTGCCGTTGGCGATCGGGTCGACGAGCTGCGGGCCGGTGGTGTCGAGCCGCACCTGCTGCGTCGCGATCGTGATGTTGCCGGCGACGTCGACGACGCGGACGGCGACGTTGTACAGCCCGTCGACTGCCGGGAGCGCGACCGCGCCGAACGCGGCGTAGCTCTCGACGCTCGTCCACGTCATTCCACCGTCGATCGAGAACGCCATCTGCCAGACGCCGCTCGTGAGGTCGACGTAGCTGAGGGCGAGCGAGAGGTACCGGTTGTTCGTAGCGACGATTCCGCCCACCGGCAGAGCGCCGTTCACCTTGAAGCCACCCAGTGCCGCCGCGGTGTCCTTCAACCACGTGATCGACGGGCCGGCAGCGGTGTTGCCAAGAATGTCGGTCTCCGTGACGCCGCCCGTGAGCGTCCCGTCCTTGAGCGCCGAGACGTCGATGTCGAGTGTCACCGAGCCGTCGGCACCCACGGTTGCGTCGCCGCTCGCCGTGCCGACGCCGTCGGTGATCGTCCAGTGGGCGTTCGCGCCGACCGGCCCGTAAAAGGTCAGCGTTGCCTTGGCCTGGCCCGCCTTCTTGGCAGTCGACACGGCCGGGGCGGCGAAGGCGGCCGGGCCGGCGAATGCGATCGCTGCGGCGCCCGAGGTCGAAGTCGGTGCCGCGTCGAGAACCATCGTGCCGGAGGTGCGCAGGACGTCGCGCTTGCCGCCCGGCGTGTTGCCGGCCTGCGGGTCGCGCGGCGCGCCGTGCTGGTTGGCCCAGGCGGCGTCGTGCTGGTCGATGAGTCCGATCTCGCCGAACGGCTCGCCGTTCCGCATCGGGTCGCTCGAGTACTGCGCGGCGAGCGTCAGGTCGACGCCTTCGCTCTTCGACAGTGCATAGAGGTACTCGGGCAGCTGCGGCTGCACCGTGCGGCTCACGGTCGCCATGCCGAACGGGGCGAACGGGACGAGGAAGCTGTTGTACTCGCCAATCCAGTCGATCAGGCGGTCGCCGCCGGTGTTGCCGACGAGGACGTCGCGGCCGGCGCCGCCGAACGCCATGTCTTCGTAGGACGCGTTCGTGTCGGTGCCGGTGTTCGCGTTGCCGTTCGTCGCCAGGACGTCGTCGGCGTTCAGGTAGTCGTCGCCCCAGCCGCCCCACAGCGTGTCGCGCCCGGTGCCGCCGACGAGCCAGTCGTTGCCGAGGTCGCCGAAGATGTGGTCGTTGCCGTCGGTCGGAACCTGGCTGCCCGCGGCGGCCCAGAACGTGTCGGTCGGGCCCTCCGTCGACGAGAAGTTGAGGAACCAGTCGTTCGTGCCGCCGAGCGCGCCGCCCGAGGTGAGCAGGATCTTCGCGAACGGGTTGTTCGGGTCGTACTGCGCCTGATACGTGTTCGTGGCGCTGTAGCCGAGCGAGTTGCCCGAGTTGTACGGATGCGTGTAGTCGGACTCCCTGATCCCGGTCGGCGTCAGGCTCGCGTTGTAGAGCGCGGTGTACGAGAGCGGCTCCGCCTCTGCGCCCGAGACTGCGTCGTCGCCGGCGCCGCCGTGGATCCAGTCGTTGCCGAGGCCGCCGAAGATGATGTCGTTTGCATAGAGCGGCACGAAGAGCTCGTCCGGGCTCGTCGTCGCCCCGGAGCCAGGCTTGAGGTTGTCCGGCGTGAGGTCGGCGGCGTACATGAGCACGCCGTTCGGGTTCGTGACGGCCTGCTGCATGTTGCCCGGCGTGCTGATCGCGACGTCGACCGCGACGGTGCCAATGCCGTAGAGCGGCTCACCGTAGGTGGCGCTGTTGCGGCTGACGAACAGGCGCCCGTCGTCGCCGAGGATGCCGTCGTCGCCAAGGCCGCCCGAGATCCAGTCGGCGCCGTAGCCGCCGATGATCGTGTCGTTCTGCGCGTCGCCGTAGAGCGCGTCGTTGCCGACCATGCCGTAGATCACGTCGTCGCCGCTCTCGCCGTGGATCAGGTCGGCGGCGCCGATGTCGCTCGCAGCCGCCGCGGCGTTGTAGTCGAAGCCGCCCGGCGTGTAGTCGAGCAGGGCGACTGCGCGCGGGATGACGTGCTCGGGCGCTGAGGCGTCGACAGCGTAGGCGTTGAGGTCGTAGTTGTAGGCGAGGAAGCCGGTGCTGTTGTCGGCGACGCCGGGCCGGCTGACGAGCCGGAAGATGTTGCCGTTGTCGCCGACGAGTACATCTGCGTCGTGGGCGTGGCCGTTCGCGTTCGTCGCGATCTGGCCGTTCGCACCGCCCGTCTGCGTCGAGGCGCCGAGGTCGTTGCGGCCACTGTTCGTGCCCGAGCCGCCGAAGAGCAGGTCGCTGCCGTCCGGCCGCTGCAGCCGGTTGCTGAGCGTGTAGAGGCTCGAGCTGCCGCCGACGATGTCGTCCTGGCCCAGGTTGCCAAAGATGACGTCGTTGCCGCCGTTGCCTTCGATGTAGTCGTTGCCGTCGACGGCCAGCAGGCCGGTGTCGTCCGCCGCGGCGCCGATGTTGTCGCGCGACGCGCAGATGGTGACGAGCGAGTCGCTCGCGCTCCAGGTTGCGCCCACACTCGAGCAACCGGGCGCTGCGTAGTCGATCGAGCCGTCGCCCTGGATCGTGTCGTTGCCGAGCTGACCGAAGATCACGTCGTTCGCGGCGCCGCCGGCAATGTAGTCGTTGCCGAAGCTGTGGTCGTTCGAGGCCTGCCGCGCGTAGTCGTGGTAGAGGTTGCCGATGACGTACTCCGCCCAGTCGGGGACGTGACCGCCGAACGGATCGCGGTAGACATGGTTGGCGTTGTCGACCTGGGTGCCGGTCGCGTCGCCGAGCGCGTACATCGGGCCGGTGACGCCTTCGAAGCGCGGGTCGTAGATGGCGGCGGCCGGGAAGGAGCCGATCGTCGTGTCGCGGCGGAAGAGCTGGACGGCGTCGCCGAAGATCAGGTCGTCCATCGTGCCGCCGTCGATCCGGTCGCCGTAGGCGCCGCCGATGAGGATGTCCTCGCCGTTGTTGCCGTAGAGCGTGTCGGCGCCGCCGAGCGTCATGTCGGGCACGTAGGTGTAGACCCAGCGCGCGTCGGCGATCGGCGAGAGCGGGCGGAGCGCGTCGATCACGTCGCCGCGGCCGCCGAAGCCGAACTGCGCGGCGAGCTGCTCGCCCGCGCCGACGTACTGCACGATGCCGGCATCGCCGAGGATGATGTCGTTGCCCTGGCCGCCGTGGATCTCGTCATCGCCGAAGCCGCCGATGATCACGAGCGGCAGCGTCGAGCCCTGCGCGAAGACCTTGTCGTTGTCCTGCACCGCCGGTAGCGCGTGCGCGATCGGGTCGCCGGTCGCCGAGCCGCCGGACGTCTCGAGGACGAAGAAGCCGTCGGTCGCCGCGTCCAGAGTCGCGGTGATCGTGTCGTTGCCGAGGCCGGTGTTGAGGATCGTCGTCGTGCGCTGGCCGGCGCGGTTCTGGGTGCCGTCGATGAAGACGGTGTCGTTGCCCGAGCCCGTCCAGTAGGTGACGCCGTCGAACAGGTTGCCGCCGACGGACGTCTTGTACGAGATCCCCGGCAGGCCGGCGCGCGTGACGTAGATGTCGGCGCCCGCGAGGAGCCCGGCGGTGCTCTTGTTGTGCGAGTCGCCGATCGAGTCGGTGATCGCGTAGTCGTCGGCATGGATCGACGCCTCGTCGCTCATGAACAAGCGGTGCCGGCCGTTGCCGAGGTCGATGTTCAGCGCGCCTCGGAAGTCGTCGAGATTGCCGGTGAGGAAGTCGAAGGTCTGCCAGTAGCCGCCGTCGAGGTCGGCGTTCGACGAGAGGTAGACGCGATCGTCGCCGTTCGGCCTCGAGAGATCGTGGGGATCGAGCGTGACGGTGGTAACGGCGGTGCCGGTACCGGCGAAGTCGTTCGAGCCCTTCGTCGTGCCCTGGACGTCGAAGACGTCGGTGCCGCTGCCGGTGCCGATGTTCAGATCCTCGACGCCGTAGTACTGGATGCCGTCCATCCGCGTCGTCATGAACGCGCCGCCGCCCGTGAGCGAGCTCTGGATCGTGACGGTGTCGACGCCGGGGCCGAAGGACTCGCGGCGCAGCTCGCCCTGGAAGTGCAGGACGTAGATGTTCTGCGCGAGGTAGCCGCTCGGGTAGCGGTCGACCGTCACGTCGAGCTTGTCGACGAGGTACGCGCGGAGGAACGGATCGTTCGTCTCGCCGGCGGAGATTGCGTTCTGGATGATCTGGCGGAGCTGCTCTGCGCCCGCGTTGTACGGGATCGGATCGGTCTGGAACGTGACGCCGCTCACGTGGAACGTCAGCCGGTAACTGCCGCCCGTCGCGTCGACCGCGAGGATCTGGATCTGGTCGACCTGGGTCGGCGTGTCGCTCACGTCGCTGCGCGTATGGACGGTCGCTGTGCCTGCACCGATGCTGACGCCGCCGCCGAGCTGCTCGGTGCGCTTCTGGAGGGTTGCGGTCGCGACGAGCTGCTGGATCGGCGCGTTGCTCAGCGTCCCCTGGAAGCGGATCGTGTAGACGTCGTCGTTGCGCGAGACGACGACGTTGCCGGCGCCGAGGGCGGGCAGCGCCTCGAGCGCGGCCTGGACGACGGAGGCGTCGGCGTTCCAGGCGAGGCTGCCGGTCGTCTGGTGGTCGAGCACGGCGCTCGCGGTCGGGAGCGTGCCGGCGGCGCCGCCGACCGTGTCGTGGAACGTCAGCGTGGTGCTGCCGGTGTCGACGAAGACGACGGCGTCCATCGCCTCGCTCGTGCCGCGGTAGACACGGTAGCCCGTCGCCTGCGCGATGCCCGTCCACGCCAGGTCGACGGCGCCGCCGTCGGCCGTGACGGCGGACGCGAGGTTCGAGGCGAGCGACTCGCCGGACGGCGTCAGTGCCGTGACCTTGTAGTAGTGCGTGCCGGCCGTGAGCCCGCCGCCGGAGGCCTGCGTGGCGCTCAGGCTCGACGGCATGACCGGGAAGGCGTACGTAAGCGTGTACGTCCCGGAGGTGGCGTCGATCACGAGCTGCTGGATCTCGTTCGCGCCCGGCAGGCTGAGCCCGGTCAGCGAGGTCGAGGTCAGCAGCGCCGAGCTGTCGGCGGTGCGCGCCGTGTCGACGACGTTCAGGTGGTCGACCTCGCCCGCGCCGTTGCGGAGCAGCGTCGGGTCGGTGCCGAGGAGCGCGATCGCGGTTCCGGCTCTCGTGCCCGTGAAGTGGATCCTGTACGTCCCGCCGGCCTTCTGGACGACCACGTTGCCGGCGCCGATCAGGCTCAGGCCCTCGAGCTTGCTCTGGATCGTGGCGGCGTCGTCTGCGAAGCCGACGCTCGCCGTCTGGACGACGCCGACGGTCGGGGCCGCGCCGGCGCTGATCGACGAGCCGGTGTCGAGGTAGCTCGTGGCGGTGAGGCCGGTGGCGATGAGCTGGTTCTCGCCGCTCGGCGTCGTGCCGCGGTAGATCCTGTAGCTCGTCGCGCCCGGCACCGGATACCACGCAAGGTCGACGCGGCCGTTCGCGGTCACCGTCGCGTAGGCCTCGGGCGACGGCAGCGTCTCGCCGAGTGCGGTGACGGCGGTGACGACGTAGTAGTAGTTGCCCGCGGCGAGCATGCCGGCAAGCCGGTTCTGGTGCGCGGTCACGTTCAGCGGCTTCGGCGCGTACGTGATCGCGTAGCTGCCGCCGGTCCCGTCGACAGTGAGGATCTGGATCGCGTCGACCGGGTCGACGGCGGTGCCCTGCGCGGGCGAGCCG
This sequence comes from Actinomycetes bacterium, assembly GCA_031394165.1. GTDB lineage: Bacteria > Actinomycetota > Thermoleophilia > Gaiellales > Gaiellaceae > Palsa-739. The sequence continues at coordinate 1,230 of JANMWV010000573.1, read as the reverse complement.
TTCGCATAGTTGATGACGTTCGCCTGCGGGCTGTCGCCGCTGACGGTGAGCATGCCGGCGAGATCGGTGAGGCGCTGCGCGTCGTTGTGCACGTTGATCGTGTCGGAGCCGGCGCCGAGGTTCACGAACGTGTGGCCGGAGATTCCCTTGACGTCGACGAGGTCGTCGCCGCCGCGCGTGTTGATCGTCGTCTTCGGCGCGCGCACGCCGGCGGGCACGTTCGTGAACGTGTCGACCGTGACGTGGTTCGCGCCGTCGCCGAGGTTCAGCTCGAGGTCGGTGATCTTCTGGAACGTGACGCCACCGGGCTCGTTCGCACCGACCGGGCCGGTGCAGCCGCCGCTCGTCGCATCCTCCGGGCCGCCGACGCAGCGCGTGCCACCCATGCCGAGGCCGGTGAGCCGGAACTGGTTGAGCGGATGGATCGTGCCGTCCTCGTCCGCAGGCCCGAAGAGGCTCGTGTCGTAGAAGATCCGTGCCGCGCCGAACGGGTTCTCCGGGCCGCGCGTGTAGTGGGAATCGTTGTAGAAGGCCGGGTTGTCGGTGTCGTAGAGGAACAGCAGGTTCGCCTGCGTCGCCTCCTTGACGAGCAGGTTCGGATTCGTCGTCAGCAGCGTGTAGGTGCTGAGGCTCGTCGGAGTCGACGAGTCGTTCGTGAACGGGCTGAACCACGGCTTGTCGAGCGTGAGCGTCCAGTTCGGGCCGTTGGCGATGCCGCCCGTGACGATCCGCGTCTTGTTCTTCGCCGGGCCGGAGGTGACGAGGAAGGTGATACCGACGAGGTCGCTCGGACTCTGCGGGCGGAGGTGCGTCGAGTTGTACGCGTGATCCTCGCCGATCGCGAGCGGATCGGTCGTCGTGTTGAGGAACGTCACCTGGAGGTCGCTGCCGTTGCGCGCGACGGTCAGATGGGCGGTCGGATCGAGGGCCTGGAGCAGCGTGCGGAGCGCGTCCTGCACGGTGACGGCCGGCGCGTCGAACGGCAGCGCGTCCGTCGTATGAGCGGCGTCCGTCCCGCCGTACTGGAGCTTGTAGGTGCCGCTGATCGCGTTGATCGAGATCGTCTGCACCTTGTTGTGCGTGCCGGCGTCGATGCTCGTCTCGACCGTCGCCAGGCGGCTGTGCTCGATCGTCACGGTGGCGGCGACGATGTTGTCCAGCGTGCCGGGCGTCGAGCTGATCACGTGGCCCATGGACGGCGTCTCGTTGCGCTCGCCGGGCAGCATGACG
>JANMWV010000551.1:0-3444 GCA_031394165.1 Actinomycetes bacterium | reverse complement strand
GGTGGGGGCCGCGGCTCGAGCGGCGCCTCGTCTGGCTGCCGCAGCAACGGGCGACGGCCCTCGACTGGGTGCTGCTCGGCACGAAGATCACGCAGCGGCCGCCTGGGCACTGGTGCGCGCAGCGCTTCCCGTCGGTTCGCTGGACGCTGCTCCACCGCTGTTAGGTTCTCCGCCGTGGACCTGACTGCGCGCATCGTCACGCTCGAGCTCGCGGAGACGTTCGTGATCGCGCGCGAGTCGCGCGACACGGAGGACGTCGTCGAGGTCACGCTCACCTGCAGCGGTGTCCACGGCCACGGCGAGGCGGCGCCGATCGAGCGCTACGCCGAATCGCCTGAGTCGGCACTCGCGTACGTGCAGGAGCACGCCGAGCTGATCGGCGACGACCCATTCGCGCTCGAGGAGATCATGGCGCGGCTGCCGGCACGCGAGCAGGCGGCGCGTGCGGCGATCGACGCCGCGCTGCACGACCTCCAGGGGAAGCTCGTCGGCCGGCCCGTCTATCAGCTGCTCGGCCTGCCGCGCGCGGGGCCGCCGACGTCGTGGACGATCTGGCTCGGCGATCCCGACGACATGGCGCGACGCACGGAGAAGGTGCGCGGCCGGTTCAAGCGGCTGAAGCTGAAGCTCGGCGGCGGCGACGGGCTCGACGCAGAACGCGTGCGCGCCGTGCACGGCGTCGCGAACGTGCCGCTGCAGGTGGACGTCAACGAGGCGTGGAGCCTCGACGAAGCCCTCGACGTGCTGCCGCAGCTCGCCGCGCTCGGCGTCGAGTACTGCGAGCAGCCGCTCGTCGCCGGCGATCCGCAGGGCGCGCAGCTCAAGGCGGCCTCACCGATCCCCATCTACGTCGACGAGGACTGCCACACGCTCGCCGACGTCGCCGCGTGCGCGGAGCGCGCGCACGGCATCAACGTCAAGCTCGCGAAGTCGGGAGGGATCCGCGAGGCCGTGCGCATGGTGCACGCGGCGCGCGCGCTGGGCCTCGGCTGCATGCTCGGCTGCATGGTCGAATCCGGGCTCGGCATCGCGGCAGGCGCGCACATCGCGAGCCTGTTCGACCACGTGGATCTCGACGGGAACATCCTGATCGCGCACGATCCGTGGCCGGGCGTCGAGTTTGTCGACGGCGTCCAGCTGCCTGCCGAGCTGCCCGGGCTCGGCGTGGCGCCGGCGGCGGCGTGACCGGGACGCGCTACCTCATCCTCGCCGAGGGCTTCTCGGAGGACCCGCACTACGGCAAGACGATGCGCGGCGTCCTCCGCTACCGCCGCGACGACGTCGTCGCGATCCTCGACTCGGTGCGCGCGCCAGGTACCACTGACGAGGGCGTGCCCGTCGTCCAGACGCTCGACGACGCAATGCGCCTCGGGCCGAACACCGCGCTCGTCGGCGTCGCGACGCAGGGCGGCCAGTTTCCGCCGGCGTGGCTGGAGCTGTTGCGTGGCTGCGTCGAACGCGGCCTCGACGTCGAGAACGGGCTGCACGTGTTCCTCGCCGACGATCCAGACCTGCGCGAGCTGGCTGCGAAGCACTCCGTCGAGCTGCGCGACCTGCGCCGTCCGCCCGCCGACCTCTCGACTGCGACCGGCGCGAACCTCGACGTACCGGCGACCGTCGTGCTCACCGTCGGCTCCGACTGCGCGATCGGGAAGATGACCGTCGCGCTCGAGCTCGACCTCGAGGCGCGCCGCCGCGGCCTGCGCTCGCTCTTCGTCCCGACCGGGCAGACCGGCATCGCGATCGCCGGCTGGGGCATCTCGGTCGACGCGGTCGTCGCCGACTTCATCGCCGGCGCGGCCGAGCGGCTCGTCCTCGAGGGCGTGCAGCGGGGAGGCGAGCTTCTCTGGGTCGAGGGGCAGGGCGCGATCCTCCACCCGGTCTACTCCGGCGTCACGCTCGGCCTCTTCCACGGCAGCGCGCCCGACCTGCTGCTCCTGTGCCACGAGTGCGGGCGCACCGAGATCGAGGGAGTGGGCGGTGGGCCGTATCTGATTCCGCCGCTGCGAGAGCTCGTCGAGCTGCACGAGCGGCTCGCGTTGCCGGTGAAGCCCGCGCGGGTCGCGGCGATCGCGCTCAACACGCGCAATCTCGGCGAGGCCGAGGCCCGCGCCGAGATCGCGGCCACGGAGGCGGAGACCGGGCTGCCGGCCGACGATCCGGTCCGCTTCGGCGCAGGGAAGCTTCTGGACGCGTTCTCCGTCTAGTTCGAGTAACCCGAAAAGGGGTTGCGCGCGCCGGACGGGCGCGCTGTAGTGCGAGGCTGGCGGTCGATCCGAAAGGGAAGAGGGCGTGAACAAGCTCATTGCGGCAGTCGTCGGCGCGCTGGCGCTGGTGATCACGGGCGTTGCGGCGGCAGGGCCGCAGATCGGCTTCGCGGAGGACGCGACGAAGTTCGCCGACGACGGCGGCGCGCGGCTCTTCGACGAGATGAACAAGCTCTCGACCACGACGAACCGCGTCGCCGTGTTCTGGGACGGCACGCAGAACATCGTCGACCAGCCCTTCCTCGACCGGATGATTCCCGTCGCCAAGGCGAAGCACATCCAGGTCGTCTTCGCGATCTATCCGCAGAAGGCGTCGCTCGCGCCCACGACGCAGAGCGCAGCCGACTCGTTCTGCGACTACGCGGTCAAGGTGATGCAGCGCTACCCGTCCGTCCGCAAGGCGATCATCGGCAACGAGCCGAATCAGCCGAGGTTCTGGCAGCCGATCTGGAACGGCAGCCAGCCGGCGTCGCCGGCCGCGATGGAGGTGGTGCTCGCGAGCTGTTACGACAAGCTGAAGGCCTTCGATTCGTCCCTCGACGTGATCGGCGTCGGGCTCTCGCCGCGCGGCAACGACGATCCCGCCGCGTCGAGCAACTCGTCGATCTCGCCCGTGCGCTGGATCAAGGCACTCGGCGACGCATATCGCTCGAGCGGGCGCACGAAGCCGCTCTTCGACGAGTGGTCGTGGCACTGCTATCCGAACGTGAACACGGACGAGGTCGAGACCGGCTATGCGTGGCCGAACACCGGCTGCGTCAACGCCGCGCGCGTCAAGCTCGCGCTCTGGGACGCCTTCCACGGCACGGGCCAGCCGACGCTGCCCGGCTATCCGGTCGACACGAAGGGCGCGACGCTCTTCGGGAGCACGTCGCGGATGTTCATCGACGAGACGGGCTGGCAGGTCGATACGTCGACGCTCGCCGGCTACACGAACTCCGAGAACGTGCCGGTCGTCACCGAGGCGAAGCAGGCCGACGACTACGAGAAGCTCGTGCACCTCGCGAACTGCGAGCCGACGCTGACCGCGTTCCACATCTTCCACGAGATCGACGAGTCGGACCGCACCGGCTTCCAGAGCGGCGTGCTGCGCGTCGACTTCGGCGAGCGGGCCTCCGCACTCGCAACGCCGAGCTCGGTGCAGCATGCGGTGAACGCCGACAACGGCTCGTGCCCC
>JANMWV010000481.1:0-1741 GCA_031394165.1 Actinomycetes bacterium | reverse complement strand
GGTTCGTCTGCACTCCGTGGATCCGCGCCCCGCGCAGCGCCGCGGCGAGCTTGCGCGCCGCCTCGTCACGCGTCGGCGCCCACGCGATCACCTTCGCGAGCAGGCCGTCGTAGTGCGCCGACACGGTCGATCCGTCCTCGACGCCGGCGTCCACGCGCACGTCGCCGCCGATCCTGAAGCGGTGCAGCGTGCCGGTTTGCGGCAGGAAGCCCGCCGCCGGATCCTCGGCGTACAGCCGCGCCTCGATCGCGTGCCCGTCGAGCTGCGCCTCCACCGCCTCGCGCGGCAGCGGCGCACCCTCCGCGATGCGCAGCTGGAGCGCGACGAGGTCGAGCCCGGTCACCGCTTCCGTCACGGGATGCTCGACCTGGAGACGTGTGTTCGCCTCGAGGAAGAAGAAGTCGCCGTTCGGCGCCAGCAGGAACTCGACCGTGCCGGCGCCGACGTAGCCGATCGTCCGCGCGAGCCGCACCGCCGCCGCGGTCATCGCCTCGCGCAGCTCCGCGCCGAGCACCGGCGTCTCCTCGATCACCTTCTGGTAGCGCCGCTGCACCGAGCACTCACGCTCGAACAGGTGCGTCACCGTCCCATGCGTGTCGCCGAGCACCTGCACCTCGACGTGGCGCGCGCCCTCGACGAACGGCTCGAGGAAGACCTCGCCGTCGCCGAACGCCGACATTGCCTCGCGCCGCGCCGACTCGAGCGCCGCCTCGACCTCCTCCTGAGACCGGACGATGCGCATCCCGCGGCCACCGCCGCCGGCGCTCGCCTTCACGAGCGCGGGAAACTGCTCGCCGCTCAGCACCGGGATCCCGAGCGATGCCGCCAGCTCCCGCGCCGCGAGCTTCGAGCCCATCGCGGCGATCGCCTCCGGCGACGGACCGACCCACACGAGCCCCGCGTCGACGCAGCGCCGCGCGAACGACGCGTCCTCGGCGAGAAAGCCGTAACCCGGATGCACCGCGTCGGCGCCTGCGCGCAGCGCAGCCTCGACAAGCGCCTCGGCGCTCAGGTACGAGTCGACGGGCACCGCCTCGGCAGCCTCGCGCACGAACGGCAGACCGGCGTCGGACTCCGTGTACACGGCGACGGTGGCGATCCCGAGCGTGCGAGCGGTCCGGCAGACGCGCCGCGCGATCTCGCCGCGGTTGGCGATGAGGAGCTTCCTCACCGGAACACCCCGTAGCCGCGCAGGCCCTCGACCTCGCGCGAGTGCACCGCCGACAGCGCGATCCCGAGCACCGTGCGCGTGTCGCGCGGGTCGATCACGCCGTCGTCGTACAGCCGCGCGGTCAGGTAGAGCGCCGTCTCCTCGCGCCGGATCTGTTCTTCGATCGACTCGCGCATGATCCGGTCGGCTTCCTCGTCCCACGACTGCCCGCGCGCCTCCGCCGCCTGGCGCATCACGATCGACATCACGCCCGCGAGTTGCTCGGGCCCCATCACCGCCGAACGGGCTCCCGGCCACGCGAACAGGAACCTCGGCTCGTACGCGCGCCCGCACATGCCGTAGTTGCCCGCGCCGTACGACGCGCCGACGTTCAGCGTCAGGTGCGGCACGCGGCTGTTCGAGACGGCGTTGATCATCCGTGCACCCTGCTTGATGATCCCGCGCTGCTCGTACTCGCGGCCGACGATGTAACCCGTGGTGTTCTGGAGGAAGAGCAGCGGCACGTCGATCTGGTTCGCGAGCTGGATGAACTGCGTCGCCTTCTCCGACTCCTCGTTGAACAGCACGCCG
>JANMWV010000464.1:0-1957 GCA_031394165.1 Actinomycetes bacterium | reverse complement strand
GCGTCGTCGCCGGCGAGGCGCTCGGGCGCGATGTAGGCGAGGGTGCCCGGCACGTCGCCCTGCGCCGTCAGCGTCTCCGCCTCGGCCATCCGCGCGAGCCCGAAGTCGAGCAGCCGCACCGAGACGCGGTCGCCGTCGGCCAGGAGAACGTTCGAGGGCTTGACGTCGCGGTGGAGGATGCCGGCGGCGTGGGCGTGCGCGAGCCCGTCGCAGATCTGTGCGCACGCCTCGATCGCGGAGCGGTCGTCGAGCTCGCCGGCCCGCAGCACCTCCCGGAATGTGCGGCCCGGCACGAACTCGTAGGCGATGTAGACATGGCGCGGGTCGCGGACGAAGGCGTAGGCGCGCAGGCAGCTGGGGTGGCGCAGCTTGGCCGCCGCCTGAGCCTCCCGCTCCGCACGCGCTGCGGCCTTCCCCTCGCGGGGAACGATCTTGAGCGCGATCTCGAGCCCCGTCTGCTCGTCCCGCGCGAGCCAGACCGACCCCGAGCCGCCGCTTCCGAGCGGGCGCAGCGGCCGGTAGCGGCCGAGCATGAGCCCGCTCCCTTCGACTGCGAGAGCGGTGTTCGACATAGGTCATCCCAGGTTGGCGGCCGGAGGGTTGTTTCCTCTCTGGCGGGTCGCCCGAGTAAGGTCTTGGTGCACGATCCGACGCCATGGGCACCTACGACGACGACGACATCGAGTTCGACTTCTTCGACGAGCCGGAAACCGTCGAGGCGACCCAGCGCGGGCGCAGGCTGCCGCGCCGGGACCGGTCGGGCGACGGCGGCTCCGGCGACGGCCCGGGGCGCCAACCGCTGCGGGCGCCGGCGGGGCTCATCCCCCTGGCGCGGCTCGTCGGCCTGATCGCGATCGCGATCGCCGTGGTGGTGGCCCTCGTCTTCTGGGTCGGCGCGTGTCAGGGCAAGAACAGGCACGCCGACTACGCCGCGTACGCCGCGAAGGTGAAGACGATCGCGTTGAGCTCGAGCCAGCTCGGCGTCGAGTTCGCGAACAAGCTCATCTCCCCGGGACTGAAGCAGGCCGACCTCGAGCAGAGCCTCCAGCAGTACGCGCAGCAAGAGCAGCAGGCGTACGACCAGGCGCAGCAGATCCGCGCGCCGGGGCCGCTACGGCACATCCACCAACACCTCATCGACGCCCTCGAGCTGCGCGCGAAGGGCCTCGCCGCGCTCGGCGACACGCTCTCGACGACCTCGGCGAAGGACGCCTCGACCGCAGCGCAGAAACTGAGCGAGCGGGCGCAGCTGCTGACCGCCAGCGACGTCGTGTGGGACGAGCTGTACAGGGCCCCGGCGAGCCAGGAGCTCACGACGCTCGGCATCACCGGCGTCGTCATCCCCGAGTCCCACTTCGTCACGAATCCGGAGCTCGTGAGCGCGCGCTCGTTCAGCGTGGTCTTCTCTCGGCTCCACGGCGCCTCCACCGGCGGCACGCCGAGCGGCAAGCACGGCGACGGCCTCGTGTCGGTGAAGGTGCTGCCGCAGGGGACGCAGCTCACGACCTCGACGGCCACCACGGTCAAGGTCTCCGCCGATCTCTCCTTCGTCGTCACGGTCGAGGACTCCGGAGACTTCCAGGAGCCGAGTGTGCCGGTGACGCTGACGATCAACGCGGGCGGCACGCCGATCGTGAAGCGAAAGTCGATCCCGCTGATCCAGCCGGCGCAGCAGCAGACGGTCACGTTCGGCAACTTCAACCTTCCGACGTCCGCCTTCGGTGCGAAGGCCACGGTCAAGGTCGAGGTCGGCGCCGTTGCGGGCGAGATCAACACGGCGAACAACTCCGCGTCGTACACCGTCTTCTTCACGTTGGGCTGAGCCGTGCATGTGAGCTCCTCCGCCGCCGGGTGGATCGCGGTCGGCGCGGCCGCCGGCGCCGGCGTCGCCCTGCTCTTCTCGGTCGGCTACTTCGTCGCCCTGCGGCGGGTGCGCCGGGCGCAGCGCGTGCTGCTC
>JANMWV010000455.1:0-2594 GCA_031394165.1 Actinomycetes bacterium | reverse complement strand
GGTTCGTGCTCGACAGCGTTGCGATGCGCGGCGTCGTCGTGATCGGCGAGGGGGAGAAGGACGAGGCGCCCATGCTCTACAACGGCGAGGAAGTCGGCCGCGGCACGGGGCCGGAGGTCGACGTCGCCGTCGATCCGCTCGAAGGCACGCGGCTGACGGCACTCGGCCAGCAGGGCGCAATCTCCGTGATCGCCGTCGCCGAGCGCGGCACGATGCTCTTTCCCGGAACGGCCTTCTACATGGAGAAGATCGCCGTCGGCCGGCAGGCCGTCGACGTCATCGACATCACCAAGAGCCCCGCAGAGAATGTCGCGCGCGTCGCGAAGGCACTCGACAAGACCGCGCGCGAAGTCGACGTCGTCGTACTCGAGCGCGACCGGCACGACCAGCTCATCGCCGAGCTGCGCGACGCCGGCGCGCGCGTGAAGCTGATCCGCGACGGCGACGTCGCGCCGGCGATCGCCGCGTCGCAGGCCGGCACCGGCGTCGACATGCTCTACGGCATCGGCGGCACGCCGGAAGGCGTCATCTCGGCCGCCGCGCTGAAGTGCGTCGGCGGCGGCATCCAGGGCAGGCTCTGGCCGCGCAACGACGAGGAGCGCGCGCAGCTCCTCGCCGAAGGCCTCGACCCGGAGCGCGTGCTCTTCACCAACGATCTCGTGCGCGGCGAGGACGTCTTCGTCGCCGCGACCGGCGTGACGCACGGCCCGCTGCTCAGCGGCGTGCGCTACGTCCCCGGCGGCGCTGTGACCGACTCGATCGTCATGCGCTCGCGGTCGGGCACGGTGCGCCGCATCACTGCGCAGCAGTCGCTCGAGAAGCTCTCGGCTCTCACGGGCTTCGAGTACCGCTAGGCAGCGCTCTACACGTTCGCGGTCTCCCGCTCCATCTCCGGTGCGTACAACCCGGTCGTCGCTGCGCCGTTCAGCTTTGCGCGGTGGTAGAACGCGCGCTGGCCGGCCTCGACCTGGTCGGGCTTGCCGTTCCACGCCTTCAGCGCCGGCGCCTGCAACGCGCGGCCGTACGAGAACGACAGCTTCCACGGGTGCGGGCCCTTCGCGTTCATCGCGTTGAGGTGCGCGGTCGCGTCCTCGTCCGACTGGCCGCCGGAGAGGAAGACGATGCCGGGCAGCGCAGCCGGCACGTGCTTGTAGAAGCACTTCAACGTCCAGTCGGCGACCTCGTCGACGCCGGCGCGGCTGGACGCGCCGTAGCCGGAGAGCACCATGTTCGGCTTGAGCAGCGTCCCCCCGAGGTCGACGCGCTGGTCGGAGAGCTCGGTGAAGAGAGCGCCGAGCACGCGGCACGCGACGTGGTAGCCGCGTTCGATCGTGTGCGTGCCGTCCTGGAGGATCTCCGGCTCGACGATCGGGACGATGCCCGCCTCCTGGCAGAGTGCCGCGTACCGCGCGAGCGCATGGGCGTTCGTCCAGACGCAGTAGTCGCTCGGCAGCTCGTCGGTGATCGAGTACGTCGCGCGCCATTTCGCGAAGCGCGCCCCGAGGCCGTGGTACTCGGCGAGCCGCTCGCGCAGGCCGTCGAGCCCTTCGGTGATCGTCTCGCCCGGCGCGAGCGCGAGCGGCTTCGCGCCCTGGTCGACCTTGATGCCGGGGATGACGCCCTTCGACTCGAGCAGCTTCGGGAACGGCGTGCCGTCGAGCGCGTTCTGGCGAATCGTCTCGTCGAACAGGATGACGCCGCTGATGTACTCCTCCGCACCGGGTGTCGTGAGGAGTAGGTCGCGATACGCGCGCCGGTTGTCCTCGGTCGACTCGACGCCGATCGAGTCGAACCGCTTCTTGATCGTGCCGCCGCTCTCGTCTGCGGCGAGGATCCCCTTGCCGTCGACGACAAGCGCTCGGGCGATGTCGTGCAGGTCGTTGTGGGCCATGCTGAGCCTCTCTCTTCGGTCAGATATCCGTCACCCGAAAGTATCGCGGGAGCGGAGAGGCGGCGGCAGGCAGAGGTCGCAGCGTCGGGTGCAGCTAGAGCGAGCGAATGGTGCTGCGGCCGCCCCGTCCCCACAGGGCGTTCCGCCGGTCTTCTTCCCAGAGTCGCTGCATGACCATGTGAGATGCCGCACGAAACCCTTTCTTGCGCCCGGCTAGAATGGCTTCGCAGGCGGACGTAGCTCAGTTGGTAGAGCGCCAGCTTCCCAAGCTGGATGTCGTGGGTTCGAATCCCATCGTCCGCTCTCGTCGAAGCCCGGCCGAGCGCGCACACGGCCGCCGCTCCGGGACGCCGCCTACGGGGGAACGGGGCCGGCGGGAGCGAATCGGGAAGACGTGGCGGTCAACCGATAACGACGGAGGGCGACGAATGAACAGGGAGCGCCTGCTCCACGCGCTGGGGCAGCATCACGAACCACCGACGAATCCGGCTCTCCAGAGCCTCACCGCTGCCCGCAAGGAGAGCCTGCAGAACCGTGTCTCCGATGCGATCACGGCGTTTGCCGGCAGCATGCCGTTCGTCGTCATCCACGTGATCTGGTTCACGGCGTGGATCCTCGCCGGGTTCGACCCGTACCCCTACGGCTTGCTGACGATGATCGTGAGCCTGGAGGCGATCTTCCTGGCGACGTTCGTGATGATCAG
>JANMWV010000447.1:0-2696 GCA_031394165.1 Actinomycetes bacterium | reverse complement strand
GCTGCGCAGAAGCTGCTCGTCAGCTTCGGGTTCGGGCCTCGCCCGAAGCCCCTGCCGTAGGCCCCTGCCGTAGTCTCGGGGGCGTGCGCGTCCTCTCCGTGGTCGGGAACCGGCCTCAGTTCATCAAGTCCGGGCCCGTCTCGGTGGCGCTGCGCGAGGCCGGCATCGACGAGGTCGTCGTGCATACCGGGCAGCACTGGGACCGGGAGCTGTCGGAGGTCTTCTTCGAGGAGCTCGGGTTGCCCGCGCCGGCGTACCGGCTCGATCTGAAGACGGCGGATCCGGAGGCGATGCAGCCCGCGATCCGCTCGGCTATCGACACGGAGCGGCCGGCCTGGGTGCTCGTCTACGGCGACACGAACTCGACGCTCGCCGGGGCGGAGGCGTCCGTCGCCGCCGGCGTGCCGGTCGCGCACGTCGAGGCCGGGCTTCGCAGCGGCGATCTCGCGATGCCGGAGGAGCGCAACCGCATCGCGGTCGACCGGATCGCCGGGCTTCTGCTGCCGCCCGACGAGCGCTCGCGGGCGACGCTGCTCGCCGAGGGCGTCCCCGGCCGGATCGAGGTCGTCGGCGACGTGATGGCCGACGCCGCGCTCCAGTTCGGGCCGGTGGCGCGGGAGCGCTCGGACGTGCTCGCGCGGCTCGGAGTCGAGCCCGGCGGCTACGTCGTCGCGACGATCCATCGCGAGGCGAACGTCGAGCCGGGGCGGCTCGCGCGCATCGTCGACGGCCTGGGACGGATACCGGAACCGGTGCTCTTCCCGGCGCATCCGCGCACGCGCGACCGCCTCGGCGACATCCCGGCGAACGTACAGCTGCTCGAGCCGCTCGGCTATCTCGACATGGCGGCGCTCGTCTCGCAGGCGCGCGTCGTCGTCACCGACTCCGGCGGGCTCCAGAAGGAGGCCTACTGGTACGGGGTGCCCTGCGTGACGGCGCGGCCGTCGACGGAGTGGATCGACACTGTCGAAGTCGGCGCAAACGTGCTCGTGGGCGCCGATCCCGAGCGGCTCGCGGCGGCCGTGGCGTCGGCGCGGATGCCGGAGGATCGGCCGCCGCTCTACGGCGACGGCAACGCCTCGGCCAAGGTGGCAGAGGCTCTCCGCGCTAGCCTTGCCCGGTCGTGAAGCCAGAGATCGCCATCATCGGCGCCGGGTACGTCGGCGTGCCGCTCGCCCAGGTCTTTGCGGACGCCGGCCGTCGCGTCGTGCTCGTGGATGTCGTCCAGGAGCGCGTCGACCGGCTGAACCGCGGCGACAGCTACATCGAGGACGTCCCGTCCGAGGTGCTGGGGAAGCTTGTCGACGGCGGCCTGCTCACGGCGACGACCGACTACGAGATCCTCCGCGACGTCGAGGCGATCCTGATCGCGCTGCCGACGCCGCTGTCGCGCCAGCGCGAGCCGGACCTCTCGATCGTGCTGGACGCCGCGCGCCAGGTCGCGCCCCGGCTGCAGAAGGGCCAGCTCGTCGTGCTCGAGTCGACGACGTATCCCGGTACGACGCGTGAGGAGATCCTGCCGATCCTCGAGACGAGCGGCCTCAAGGTCGGCGAGGACTTCCACCTCGCGTTCTCGCCCGAGCGCGTCGACCCGGGTCGCACGGACTGGACGACGAAGAACGTGCCGAAGGTCGTCGGCGGCGTCACGCCCGCCTGCACCGAGGCGGCCGCCACGCTCTACGGCAGCGCCATCGACACGGTGCACCGCGTCTCGACGCCCGAGGCCGCCGAGCTGACGAAGCTGCTCGAGAACATCTTCCGCTCGGTGAACATCGCGCTCGTCAACGAGCTCGCGATCCTCTGCGACCGGATGAACATCGACATCTGGGAAGTGGTCGACGCCGCGTCGACGAAGCCGTTCGGCTTCATGAGCTTCAGCCCCGGCCCCGGCCTCGGCGGGCACTGCATCCCCATCGACCCGTTCTACCTCACGTGGAAGGCGCGCGAGTTCGGCTTCTACACGGAGTTCATCGAGCTCGCAGGCAAGGTCAACGAGGAGATGCCGTACTTCTGCCGCTCGCTCGTCTCGCAGGCGTTGAACCACTCGAAGGAGCGCTCGCTCAAGGGCTCGAAGGTGCTCGTCCTCGGCGTCGCGTACAAGCCGGGGATCGGCGACATGCGCGAGTCGCCGGCGCTGAAGCTCATCTCGCTGTTACACAACGCAGGCGCCGACGTGTCGTACCACGACCCGCACGTGCCGAAGTTCGCGGATCACGGGCTGACGATGGAGTGCGTGCCGTACGACCCCGCCGCCTACGACTGCGTCGTCATCGTCACGGATCACGCCGACATCGACTACGACCAGCTCGTCGACGACGCGAGCCTCGTCGTCGACCTGCGCAACGCCACCGGAGCCAAGGGCACGGCGTCGGAGAAGGTCTTCAAGCTGTGAGCGTGGCGCAGCCGCGCATCGGCCTCGTCGGTCTCGGCTACTGGGGCCCGAACCTGGCGCGGAACTTCGACGAGCTCGGCGCGCTCGTCGGGCTGTGCGATCTCGACCCGGAGCTGCGCGAGCGGTTCGGCGCCCGCTACCCGCACGTCACGCTCTACGCCGACTACGCGGAGCTGCTCGCGAATCCCGCGCTTGACGCGATCGTCGTCGCGACGCCGGTGCCGACGCACTACGCGCTGTCGAAGCAGGCGCTGGAGGCGGGCAAGCACGTGTTCGTCGAGAAGCCGCCGGCGATGCGCGCGTC
>JANMWV010000322.1:0-1903 GCA_031394165.1 Actinomycetes bacterium | reverse complement strand
TTGTGGTTTTGTGGGGGGTTTTTTGGTGGTTGTCTTTTTTTTTTTCTGTGTCTTTGTTTGTTTTGTTTTTTTTGTCCCTCGGCCTTGGGTTGGTGTTTGGGGGCGTTCCTGGCGGCGTTGTTGTTTCCGCGCGCCCACGGCCGGCGGCACCAGGCCGTCGAGCGGCTCGCCGGCCGCCGCGAGGGCTCTCGCGTCGCGGGACGCGGCCGGATTCGGCTCGAGGTCGAAGAAGAGGACGCGCTCCGGGCGGCGGAGCCGGACGAGCACGGCGTCGAGCCGCTCGCGCGGGAAGCCGGGCCGGGTGGCGACCGCGAGGTGGGCCAGGTCGAGCACCCCGTCGGGGTCCTTCCAGTCGAGGAAGTCGCAGAACTGGTCGGCGCCGATCACGAACAGCGGGTCGTCGAACCGCTCGCCGCGCAGCAGGTCGATCGTGTGCGGATAGGGATCGAGCCGCACGTCGGCGTCTGGGAAGGCGACGCGGGCCAGCTCGAGCCGCGTCTCCGCCGCCAGGTGAACGTCCTTGTGCCCGGGCGCCTCCGAGACGAGCACGAGCAGCGGCAGGCCGAAGTACTCCTTCGCCGCGCGCACGACGGCGACGTGCCCTTCGTGCGGCGGGTCGAACGCGCCGCCGTACAGCGCTACGTCAGCCACTCGAGCACCTCGTCGCCGAGCTGCACCTCGTCGCCCTGGCGCGCGCCCGCCGCCTTGAGAATCGCCTCGAGCTTGTCCGGCGCGGGCGGCTTGCCCGTGACGCGGAAGCCGGTCTCGGTGCGGAACACACGGAACGAGCGGCGCGTCGCCTGCGGCCGGTAGACGAGGTAGTCGACGAGCTCGGTCTCGAGGAGCGCCGGCACGATCTCCTCCTGCGGCACGAGCTCGAAGAGCGCGCGGCGCAGCTCCTCGACGCCGGCGCCCGTTGCGGCCGAGACGCGGAAGACGCGGATGATCCGCTCGTCGTCGATCGCGAACGCGGGCGGCTCGGGGCTGAGGTCGGTCTTGTTCAGCACGACGATCTGCTGCCGCTCGTCGAGGCCGGCGCCGTACGCGGCCAGCTCGGTGTCGATCGTGCGCCAGCGGTCGTCGGCGTCGCCCTCCGAGGAGTCGATCGCGTGGATGAGCACGCGCGCACGCTCGAGATGCGCGAGGAACTCGTGGCCGAGCCCGATGCCCTCGCTCGCGCCCTCGATCAACCCCGGCACGTCGGCGACGACGAGTTGGCGGCCGTCCGAGGACTCAACGGTGCCGAGCACCGGCGACAGCGTCGTGAACGGGTACTCCGCGACCTTCGGGCGCGCGTTCGAGATGCGCGTCAGGAGGGACGACTTGCCCGCGTTCGGCAGGCCGACGAACGCTGCGTCGGCGAGCAACTTGAGCCGCAGGTCGATGGCGCCCTCCTCGCCGGGCATGCCCACCTCTGCGAACCGCGGCGTCTGCCGCGTCGGCGAGGCGAAGCGCTTGTTGCCGCGGCCGCCGCTGCCGCCCTGCGCGACGACGATGCGCGCGCCGGGATGCGCGAGGTCGGCGATGAGCCGCGCCTCCGCATCGAGCACCTGCGTCCCGACCGGGACGACGAGCACTGCGTCGTCGCCGCGCTCGCCCGAGGAGAGGCTGCCGCTGCCACCGCCGCCGCGGCCCGCGCGCACCTTCTGGTTCGACCGGAAGCCGGAGAGGTCGCGCCGGGCCGGATCGGCGACGAGCACGATGTCTCCCCCGTCGCCGCCGTCGCCGCCGTCCGGCCCGCCCTTGGGAACGAACTTCTCGCGGCGGAAGTGGATGCTGCCGTCGCCGCCGCGGCCGGCGATCACCGTCAGGTTGACGCGGTCGTGGAACATGCGCCCTCCTGCGGCGGGGCCACGGTCGTCGGCGACTAGGACGCGGCGGCGGCGGACTCGGCGCCGTCGAC
>JANMWV010000383.1:0-5350 GCA_031394165.1 Actinomycetes bacterium | reverse complement strand
CTCGGCATCCTCGAGGAGGCGCTTGGCGACGCAGGCTCCGGCTGAGGCCGGCCGCGAGAGCGCGACCGGCGCGCCCGCCGTGCGGCTCACGGGCATCCGGCGGGCGTACGGCGACGTCGTGGCGATCGCCGACCTCGACCTCGACATCGCGGAGGGTGAGTTCTTCACGCTGCTCGGGCCGTCGGGCTCGGGCAAGACGACGACGCTGCGGGTGATAGCCGGCTTCGAGCGTCCGGACGCGGGCCGCGTCGAGCTCGCAGGCGTCGACGTGACGCGGACGGCGCCGTCGGAGCGCGACGTGAACACCGTCTTCCAGGATTACGCGCTCTTCCCGCACATGACGGTGCTCGAGAACGTCGAGTACGGCCTCCGGGTGAAGGGTGTCGGGCGGCGCGAGCGGCGCATCAAGGCGAACGAGGTGCTCGAGCGCGTACGCCTGCCGCAGGTGGGCGCGCGCCGGCCCGTGCAGCTCTCGGGCGGACAACGCCAGCGCGTGGCGCTCGCGCGCGCGATCGTCAACAGTCCCACCGTCCTGTTGCTCGACGAGCCGCTCGGCGCACTCGACCTGAAGCTGCGGCAGGAGATGCAGGTCTTTCTGAAGGCACTGCAGCGCGACCTCGGCATCACGTTCGTGTACGTCACGCACGATCAGGAAGAGGCGCTGACGATGAGCGACCGCATGGCCGTCTTCAACGAGGGCGGCATCGAGCAGACCGGCAGCCCGGCGGAGGTGTACGAACATCCGGCGACCGAGTTCGTCGCCGGCTTCGTCGGCGTCTCGAACGTGCTCGAGCGCAACGGTAGGCGCTTCACGATTCGTCCGGAGAAGATCCACATGATCGAAGGCATCGGCGGCGAGGGCGAGACCGGCGTCATCCGCGACGTCGTCTACGTCGGGATGGTGACGCGGTACATCGTCGACCTCCACGCCGGCGGCGAGCTCGTCGTCGTCCGGCAGAACCTCGAGACGTCGTCGCAGCAGGTACTCGAAGCGAAGGGCAAGCGTGTCCGGCTCGAATGGCGGCCGGAGCACACCTATGAGATCGACAAGGAGGACACGACCAGTGACTCGCATCAGTAGGGCACACGTGCTCTTCGCCGCGCTCGCGGTGGCGTTGTGCGTACCGGCCGCCGGCATCAGCTCCGGCAACGGCCTTCCGACGACGATCGGCAAGGGCGAGGGGCAGCTCAACCTCGTCGCGTGGGAGGGCTACACGCAGCCGCAGTGGGTCAAGCCGTTCCAGAAGGCGACCGGCTGTCAGGTGCACGCGAAGTACGCGGGCTCCTCGGACGAGATGGTCACGCTCATGCGTCAGGGCGGCGGCTCCCAGTACGACATGGTGTCGGCGTCCGGCGACGCGAGCCTGCGCCTGATCTACGGCAAGGACGTGCAGCCCGTCAACCCGGCGCTCATTCCGGACTACAAGAACTTCATTCCGGCGCTGCAGTCTCCGCCGCACAACACGATCGGCGGCAAGCACTACGGGATCTCGCTCCAGTGGGGCCCGAACACGCTCATCTACAACACGACGAAGGTGAAGCCGGCGCCATCGAGCTGGTCGGTGATCTACAGCGCGAAGTACAAGGGCAAGGTCACCGTGCCCGACAACCCCATCCAGATCGCGGACGCGGCCCTGTATCTGTCGAAGACGAATGCGACGCTCGGCATCACCGATCCGTACGAGTTGAACAGCAAGCAGTTCAACGCGGCGGTCGCGCTGCTCAAGCAGCAGAAGCCGTTGATCAAGAAGTACTGGGCGCTCGCGTCGGACGAGATCGACCTGTTCAAGAACGGCGACGCGGTGATCGGCGCCTCGTGGCCGTACCAGACGAACACGCTGATCGCGGCGAAGGTGCCGGTCAAGGACCTCATCCCGAAGGAGGGCGCAACCGGCTGGGCCGACACGTGGATGCTGTCGGCGCACTCGAAGCACCCGAACTGCGCGTACCTGTGGCTGAAGTGGGTCTCGACGCCGAAGGTGCAGGCGCAGCAGGCGATCTACTTCGGCGAGACGCCGGCGAACACGAAGGCGTGCGCGATCATGGACTCGCTGTCGAAGGGCTCCGCGGCGCAGTACCACTGCGGTGCGTCGGCGTCGTACTTCAACTCGATCAAGTTCTGGAAGACACCCGTCGCCGCGTGCGGTAACGGCAAGAGCGACTGCATGGACTACACGAAGTGGCAGCAGGCCTGGACGCAGTTGAAGGGGTAGGTCGTCCTGGTCGTTCGCACAGCCGATCTGAACAAGCCGGGCCGCTCTCTGAGGGCGGCCCGGCTGCGCATCTCCGGCTTCTTCTGGACCCACCCGTGGGCGAAGGCGGTGCTGCTGCTCGCTCCCCCGCTCCTCGCGTTCGCGATCGTCTATCTCGCGTCGCTCGCGGCACTGTTCGTCTCGTCGTTCTGGGCAGTCGATCCGTTCACCACCGAGATCGTCCGCCACTGGAATCTCGACAACTACCGCACGATCTTCGAATCGAGCGCGTACCGCACGATCGCTTTACGGACGATCGGCATCGCGGCAGCAGTGACGCTGACGGACGCGCTGCTCGCGTTCCCGTTCGCGTATTTCATGGCGCGAGTGGCGCGGCCTCGTTCGCGCGCAGTGCTGTTCGTGATGGTGCTGCTGCCGTTGTGGTCGAGCTATCTCGTGCGCGTCTACACCTGGCGGCTGATTCTCAACGAGAACGGCGTCCTCAACTGGACGTTGCGGAAGGTCGGGCTGCCGGCCGCACATCTCGCGTACTCGAACTACGCGGTGTGGCTGACGTTCTCGTACGTCTGGCTGCCGTTCATGATCCTGCCGGTCTACGGCGCGCTCGAGCGGATTCCCGAGTCGCTCGTCGAAGCGTCGCGCGACCTCGGCGCCAAGGGCTTCCAGACCTTCAAGCGCGTCATCCTCCCGCTCGCGCTGCCGGGCGTCGTCGCGGGCTCGATCTTCACCTTCTCGCTGACGCTCGGCGACTACGTGACGCCGCTGCTCGCCGGCGGGGCGTCATCGCAGTTCATCGGCAACGTCGTGTACGGATCGGTCGGCATTGCGAACAACGTGCCGTTCGCGGCCGCGTTCGCCGCGATTCCGCTCGCGGTGATGGGCGTCTACCTCCTGATCGCGCGCCGCATGGGCGCATTCGAGGCGATGTAGGTGGAGGGTCGCGGCAGCCGCATTGCGCTCGGTGCCTGGACGCTGCTCGTGGTGTTGTTCTTGTGGATTCCGCTCTTGCTGATCCTCGTCTACGCGTTCAACCGGTCGAACGTGCAGAGCTGGCCGATCACCGGATTCACGAGCCACTGGTTCAGCGTCGCGTGGCATTCCGAAGAGGTGCGCGGCGCGGTCTGGCTCTCGGTGCGTGCGGCGTTGATCGCGACGAGCATCGCCCTCGTCCTCGGCTCGGCCGCGGCGTTCGCGATCGCGCGGTTCCGTTTCTTCGGCCGCGAGACGGTCTCGTTCCTCTTGGTTCTTCCGATCGCGCTGCCGGGGATCGTCACCGGCATGTCGCTCAACTCGTTCTTCGTCTTCAACCACATCAACCTGTCGCTGTGGACGATCGTCATCGGGCACGCGACGTTCTGCCTCGTGCTCGTCTACAACAACGTGCTCGCGCGGCTGCGGCGCTCGTCGCCGTCGCTGATCGAGGCGTCCCAGGATCTCGGCGCCGACGGCTGGCAGACCTTCCGCTTCGTCGTCTGGCCCGTCCTCTCGACAGCGCTCGTCGCAGGCGGGCTGCTCGCGTTCGCCCTCTCCTTCGACGAGGTCGTGGTCACATACTTCACGGCCGGGGCGCAGAACACGCTCCCGCTGCTCATCTTCGGCTACATCCGGCTCGGGCAGCAGTTGCCCGTCGTGAACGCCATCGCATTCGCAATGATCGTGCTGACGGTGATCCCCGTCGCGCTGGCCCAACGGCTGATGCGCGACACGGGAGTGCTCCGGCGCGGAACGGCTGTCCTGGTCGCCAAATAGGGAGGCTCGCATGAGCGCAACGACAACGACATACAAGAACTTCGTCGGCGGCACGTGGGTCGACGCCGGCTCCGGGGAGACGATGGAGGTGATCAACCCCGCGACGGGCGAGATCGTCGCCGAGGTGCCCCGCTGCGGCGCGGATGACGTCGACCGCGCCGTCGAGGCAGCGAACGCGGCGCTGCCGGAGTGGCTCGACTCGACGCCGAAGGAGCGAGCGGAGCTGCTCCTGAAGCTCGCCGACGTGCTCGAGGAGAACGGCGAGGAGCTCGCACAGCTCGAGTCGCTGAACGTCGGCAAGCCGCTGATGGCGTCACGCGACGAGATGCCGTTCTCGGCGGACAACCTCCGCTTCTTCGCGGGCGCCGCGCGGCAGCTCGAGGGCAAGTCGGCGGGCGAGTACATCAAAGGCTACACGTCGATCGTCCGGCGTGAGCCGCTCGGCATCGTGGCGGGCATCTGCCCGTGGAACTACCCGCTGATGATGGCGATCTGGAAGATGGGCCCGGCGCTCGCGGCGGGGAACGTGCAGGTGATGAAGCCGTCGGAGCAGACGCCGCTGTCGCTGCTCCGTTTCGTGCAGCTCGCCCAGGACGTGATTCCGGCCGGCGTGCTGAACGTCGTCACCGGCGACGGCGTACCCGTCGGAGAGCGGCTCGTCGCGCATCCGGACGTGCGCCTCGTCTCGCTGACCGGCGACGTGTCGACGGGCAAGGCAATCGCACGGAACGCGGCGGACACGCTGAAGCGCGTCCATCTCGAGCTCGGCGGCAAGGCGCCGATGGTCGTCTTCGACGATGCCGACCCGAAAGCGGTCGCGGAGGGGATCAGGCTCGCCGCGTTCTGGAACTCGGGTCAGGACTGCACCGCGGGGTCGCGCGTGATCGCCGGCCCGAAGATCTACGACCGGCTGCTGGAGGAGCTCGTGCCGCAGGTCGAGTCGCTGAAGGTCGGCGATCCGATGGAGAGCGACGAGATCGAGATGGGCTCGGTGATCTCGCAGGCGCAGCAAGAGCGGATCCTCGGTTTCCTCGAGCGTGCGAAGGGCGCGACGGTACTGACGGGCGGCGGCACTGGCATCGGAAGCGGGGGCGGCAACCGGGGCTACTTCGTCCAGCCGACGGTGGTCGTCGACGTGAAGCAGACCGACGAGATCGTGCAGAAGGAGGTCTTCGGCCCGGTCGTCACGGTACAGCGGTTCGCGGACGACGACGAGGCGATCCGGTGGGCGAACGACGTTCCGTACGGGCTCGCGTCGTCGGTGTGGACGCGAGACGTCGGCCGGGCGATGAATGCTGTGCGGAGGCTCCAGTTCGGGACGGTGTGGGTCAACGACCACCTGCTCCCGATCACGAGCGAGATGCCCCACGGCGGCTACAAGCAGTCCG
>JANMWV010000315.1:0-2095 GCA_031394165.1 Actinomycetes bacterium | reverse complement strand
CGGAACGTCGGTGAAGACGTCCGCAACGACGTAGCGGAAGGTCGGCACGCTCCCAGTCAACCATAGGCCCGGAGCGTGACTTCCTGGCCATCGTCAAGAATGCCGGGACCCACTCAAGGAGGGAAAGTGCAAAAGCATCGGTTCGCGCCAAGTCCAGCCATCGTCGTGTCGATGATCGCGTTGTTCGTCGCGCTCGGCGGCACGAGCTACGCCGCGATCACGTCGCTGCCGGCGAACAGCGTCGGTACGCGCCAGTTGAAGAACGGCGCCGTCACCGCGACGAAGATCAGTAGCTCTGCTCGCGGGGCCGTCAAGGTCGTCGGCGGAGCGGGAGCGCCCGCGTATGCGGGATCATGGGGAACCCCAGGTTCCAGCGACGAGGGTGTCTCGTTCTACAAGGATGCGTTCGGGATCGTCCACCTCCAGGGCAACGCCTCCAACAGCCTCGGGTCGGTAGCGGACACGATCTTCACGCTTCCGGCTGGCTACCGGCCGGCCGGCGACCTCTACTTCGCGGTCTACGGCTATTCGAGCACCGCCGCTTACATCCAGATCATGAACGACGGCGAGGTGGTCGAGTTCAATGTGCCCCAGGCCTACGTCGGCCTGAGCAACATCACCTTTCGAGCCGGGCTCTAGCTTGAACGTTTGGGGCGGGGCCAAGGACCCCGCCCCTCCTCCGCCCGTCTAGGCTTCTCGGCCGATGCCCGCAATCGAGGTCAGCGGCCTGCGCAAGGCCTACGGGAGCCTCGAGGCGGTGCGCGGGGTCGACTTCACGATCGAGGAAGGCGAGGTGTTCGGCCTGCTCGGCCCGAACGGCGCCGGCAAGACGACGACGGTCGAGATCCTCGAGGGCTACCGCAAGCGCGACGGAGGCGAGGTGCGCGTGCTCGGGCACGATCCCGAGCGGCCCGGCCCCGACTTCCGCGAGCGGATCGGCGTCGTCCTCCAATCGTCCGATCTTTGGCCGAACCTCACGGTGCGCGAGACGCACGCGGTGTTCGCCGGCTACTACAAGCAGCCGCGCGACGTAGACGAAGTCATCGCCCTCGTCGGGCTGACGGAGAAGGCCGGCGCGCGCGTCAAGACGCTGTCGGGCGGCCAGAAGCGGCGGCTCGACCTCGGCGTTGCGCTCGTCGGCGACCCCGAGCTCGTCTTCCTCGACGAGCCGACGACCGGCTTCGACCCGGCGGCGCGGCGCGCGGCGTGGGAGATGATCCGTTCCCTCCGGGCGCTGGGCAAGACCGTCCTCCTCACGACCCACTACCTCGACGAGGCCGAGCAGCTCGCCGACCGTGTCGCCGTCCTCCGCGACGGCGTCATCATCCGGATCGGCACGCCGCGTGAGCTCACCACCGCGGATCTCGAGGTCGAGATCCGCTACCGCTCGGGCGGCGAGGACGTCGTCGTCCGGACGGCGGAACCGACGCGCGTGCTCAACGAGCTGACCGGCGACGCGATCGCCCGCGGAGAAGAACTCGACTCGCTCGAGGTGCGGCGCCCGACGCTCGAGCAGGTCTACCTCGACCTCGTCGACGAGGAGCCGGCGCCTTGAGGGTGTTCCTTCACCAGTTGCGGGTTGAGCAGCTCGTTTTCTGGCGCAGCCGCGAGGCGGCGTTCTTCATTTTCATTTTCCCGCTGCTGCTGTTCCTCCTGCTCGGCGCCGTCTACCACGGGCACTACCAGGGGGCCCCGATCGTCTGGTCAGTCCTCGCCGGACTCGTCTCCTACGGGTGCGCGAACACCGCGCTCGCCGGGGTCGCGATCCAACTCGTCGTCCGGAGGGAGAGCGGGATTCTCAAGCGTCTCCGCTCGACTCCACTGCCGCCGGCGAGCTACGTCGCCTCGCTACTGGTCTCCACGCTCGTCGTGTTCGCGCTGCAGACGGTCGCGCTCTTCGTCCTCGGCAAGGTGCTGTACGGCACGCCATTCCCGCAGGCGATCGGCTCGCTCCTTGTGGTTGTCGTGATCGGCGCGGCGGTGTTCGCTGCCCTCGGAACCGCGCTCGCGTCCGTCATCCACTCAGCGGAGGGATCATCCGCGGTGGTCAACTTCGTCCTCCTGCCGATGGCATTCCTCAGCGGCGCGTTCGGCC
>JANMWV010000368.1:0-10652 GCA_031394165.1 Actinomycetes bacterium | reverse complement strand
CGAACTGCTGAGGGCTGCGCTAGCCCCTCGTTTCGAAAGCTACGACTTCCAGTGCCAGTCCTCGATGTTCCAGGTGGCGCCGAGCGTAGCCGGGTTGTTCTTCACGCCGAGCAGATCCGACTTGTACGCAAGCGGAGCCGGCCGCTGGTACAGCGGGATCGTGGGTACCGCGGCGGCCAGGATCTTGTCCGCTGCGTTCCACAACGCGGCCCGCTTGACCGGGTCGCCTTCGCTCTGGCTCTTGGCCATCAGATCAGAGGCCTTCTTGCTGCAGAAGTGGAGGTAGTTCGAGTCCCCACCGCAGCTCCAGATCGCGAAGTACCCGCTCGGGTCGCCGTCCGGGCTGACCCACGCGAAGTCGGCGATGTCGTAGTCGCCCTGCGAGACGTACTGACCGAAGAACACGTTCGAAGCGCGAGGCGTCGCGACGATCTTGATGCCGATCGACTTCAGCTGCGCCTCGATGATCGCCTCCTGGTTGGCCCGCGTCGGGTTGCTCGCGGTCCAGGAGAAGCGGAACGTGGCCGGATAGCCCGAGCACGTCCAGTAGGACGAGTTGCTGGGATCCGGAGCCGCCGGACCGCCGGTGCAGTGCTTCTTGAGCAGTGCGAGCGCCTTCGTCGCGTTGAAGTCCCACACCTTGAACCACGGCTTGTACTCCGCCTGGGTCTGGAAGTACACCGCGCTGTTCAGCGGCTTCAGACCCTTCGCGAGCGCGCCGTACACCGTGTTGATGATCGACTGGCGATCGATGCCCATCATGATCGCCTGACGCATCCACGGCGACCGCAGGAGCGGGTTCTGCGCCTTCGGCCCGAACTGCAGGTCGAGGTGCTCGAAGTAGTAGCCCGGCGTCGCCGTGAACGTCACGCCCGGTGTGGTCTGGAGCGGAGCGAGGTTCTGGCCGAACGTCGGCGACATGAGACCGTCGACCTCGCCGCCGCGCATCGCCTGCACCTCGGTGTTCGAGTCGGCGATGAACTTGAAGTCGACCTCGTTCAGCTTGGCGGGCTTGTAGTAGAACGGGTTCTTCTTCAGAACCGTGCCCTGACCCTTGGTGTACGCCTCGAGATAGAACGGCCCATTCGAGACGGGCTTCCCGGCGGCGTCACAGATGCAGTTCGTCCAGATCTTGTTGAAGTCGAGACCCTGGAGCGCGAACGACGGATACAGACCGCCGAACAGCGACTGCCAGTCGGCATAGAAGCCGCACGGGTTGTCGGCGGTCGGGCCGCCGGCCGGGCACGCCTTCCACTTCGCCTTGACGGTCTTGCCGTTGCCGGTGACGCTCACGATCTGGTCGTAGCCGGCGGTGCTGACCAGGTCGTTCGTCTTGATCGAGCCGTTCAGCTGCTGCCACGTGTAGATGAAGTCCTTCCCCGTGACGGGCACCTTGGCGCCGCCGTCGTACCAGTTCGCGTCAGGCCGGATCACGAAGGTCATACCGGTCTTGTCGGCCTTCGCCGACTTCACGAGATCGAGGAAGTACTGGCCCTTGTCGTTCAGGTTGAACGCACCGTGGAGCGCCTCGAAGTTGCCGATGAGGCCGCCGGCAAGCTGGTTGCAGCAGTTGAGGTTGCTGTTGAAGCCGTTGATGTCCTGCTCCTCCGCCCAAATGGTGGTCAGCTTCGCCTTGCGGGCGGCCACCGTGCGCGGAGTGTGGGCAAATGCCTGCGCAAACGGCATCGCCGCCGGGGTGCCGCGAGAGACACTCGCCGACCCCGAGACCTTGGTCGTCGCTGTCGCGGACGCCGTGAGCACAAGCACGGCGGTAGCCGCTCCCGCGAGGAGCCAGAGTCGTCTTTGCATCAAATCCCTCCGTCTGAAGTGCGCCGGGAGCTCAAACCGTACGGCGGCGCCTGCTATCTCCGACGCCCCGTGGGGCGTCCCGTCACGTTGTAGACGACGGCGCGGTAGCTTAGTTAGCCCGCACGGTGTTTGCCAGTCCCTCTGCCCGGGGCCGGCTCAGACGGCGATCACGCGGCCGGCGCGGAGCGAAAAGCTGGGCTGCAGGTCTGGCACCATCGCGAGTATGTGCTGCCGGTTCGAATCGGCCTGAACACCGAGGAAATCGGCTGCGACGGTGGTGCTCACGGTGGTTGCCGTCGAGCCGCCGTGGATGCCGATCATCCCGCCCACCGCGAAGGACGAGCCCGCCGCGAGAGCAACCACGACGGCGGCTGCCATGGCGGTCTGGAGCCGGATGAGCGGCCGGTGTCGGGCCGGCGCGAAGACCATGATCGCCGGTTGCTTGAGCGGCGCAGTGCGGAGACGGTCGGCGAGGGCCCGAAGCTCGCGCGCGTAGGCGCTGCACCCCGCGCAGTCGCGGAGGTGGTCGTCAAGACGCCGGGCCTCCAGCTCGGAGAGCTCGCCGTCGAGGCGGCACGAGACGTTCGCGCGCGCGGAGTCGCACTCGGTGGGGGGAATCAGCTTCGGCATTGATCCTTCAATTGGTTCAGACGTCCCCGAGTAGGGGATGGTTAGGCCGGTTGTCCGGGTATCGGTCGATGGCGCTCGAAAATCGACCCCCGATCGGCCGAAGGGGGAAGCGTGCCGTAGGCGAGGCCGCCTTCCCCGTCCAGGCGGGACGCGACAAACGCCTCCGCGACGGCCGCTGGGGCGTGGCGGACGAGCAGCGAGGCCTGAAGCGCCAGAGCGAGCCGCTCGACGAGCAGCCGGGCACGCGCCTCCTCGGCACCCGCGAGCGCCCGTTCGGCGTAGGCGGTCAGCCGGCGGTCGCCGGCGAGCGCGATCTCGTCGAGCAGCGCGGGGGCGGACTCCGGTTCACGCTCGAGCGCGCGCAGGACGTCGAGGCAGACGACGTTGCCCGAGCCCTCCCAGATCGACTGCACGGGCTGCTGGCGGTAGACCCGCGGCAGGCCGGACTCCTCGACGTAGCCGCTGCCGCCGACGCACTCGAGCGCCTCGGCCGCGTGGCCAGGCCCGCGCTTGCAGATCCAGTACTTCGCCACCGCGGTCGCGATGCGGGCGAACGCGGCCTCCTGCGGGTCGGACGCGCGCCGGTCGTACGCGCGGGCGAGCCGCAGCGCGGTGACCGTCGCGGCTTCGGACTCGATACAGAGATCGGCCAGGACGTTCTGCATCAGGGGCTGGTCGATGAGCGTCTTGCCGAACGCGACCCGGTGCGCCGCGTGGTGGGTCGCCTGCTCGACGGCCTGCCTCATGCCCGCCGTCGAGCCGAGCACGCAGTCGAGCCGCGTGTGCACGACCATCTCGACGATCGTCCGAACGCCACGACCCTCCTCACCCACGAGCTGCGCCAACGCCCCTTCGAGCTCGATCTCGCCCGAGGCGTTCGAGCGGTCGCCGAGCTTGTCCTTCAGCCGCTGGATGCGGAAGCCGTTGCGCGTTCCGTCCGGCAGGACGCGCGGCAGCAGGAAGCAGCTGAGCCCCGCCGGCGCCTGCGCGAGCACGAGAAAGGCGTCGCACATGGGGGCCGAGCAGAACCACTTGTCCCCGTCCAGCAGGTACTCGCCGCTGCCCAGCGGGCGCGCCGTCGTCGTGTTCACGCGCACGTCGGAGCCGCCCTGGCGCTCGGTCATGGCCATGCCGCAGAGCACGCCGCGCTTCTCGGCGGCGGGGCGGAGCCCGAAGTCGTACTCGTCCGACGTGAGCAGCGGCTCCCACTCGGCGGCGAGCTCGGGAGCAGCCGCGCGCAGGGCAGGCACGGCGGCGTGCGTCATCGAGAGCGGGCATCCGTGGCCCGCCTCGACCTGGCCGGCGAGCATGAAGAGCGCCGCCCGCGCCACGTGCGCGCCTTCCCGTTCGTCCGTCCACGACAGCGCGTGCAGGCCGCGCGCGATCGACATGCGCATCAGCTCGTGCCAGGCGGGGTGGAACTCGACCTCGTCGACGCGCTCGCCGAACCTGTCGTGCGTGCGCAGCTGAGGCGGATGCTCGTTCGCAAGCCGCCCCCACTCGAGCGGCTCCCCGGTGAGCGAGTTGCCGAAGGCGGAGCAGCGCTCTGCCGCCCAGCCCCCGCCCTCACGCTCGAGCGCCTCCACGAGCGGCCGGTTCGACGCGATCAGGTCGTGGCCGGCGAGCGGCGGCGGCTGGTTCGCGGCACTCACCGAGGGCAACGTCGCCATGCCCGAACGATACGCCTCGGTTGCTGCCCGTTCGAGGCAATCGGCCGGGACCCGGCGCAACCGGGTCCCGGCGCTCGTGTGCTCGCCGAGGGGCTGCTAGGGACGGTGCCCGCCGGGCATGCCGTCGTGCATGCCGTCGTGCATGCCGCCTGGCATCCCGCCGGGTGGGCGCACGCCATTGGCGAAATCGGTGAACCGGGCGGTGAGCCCGGCGATCATCGTGTCCGCCTGCGCCTGCGTGAGCCGGCCGGCCGTGACGGCCGCGTTCAACTCCGTCGTCTCGTGCGCGACGAGGGTGGCGACGAGGCCTGCCGTCGACTTGCCGCTCGTCGCCGACGCGACCTGGGCGAGCGTCTTGCCCGACTGGAGATCGGTCTGAAGCGCGGTGCTCGAGACGCCGAGATACGCCGCGGCCGCGTCGAGATCGTCGCCCGGGCCGTGTCCCGGCCCGTGCCCGGGGCCGCCTGGGCCGTGGAGCGGACCGGCGGAAGCCACCTCTGCCGTGAACCGCGCCGTCAGTCCGGCGATCATCGTGTCGGCCTGCGCCTGCGTGAGCCGACCGGCGGTGACGGCCGCTTTGATCTCCGTCGTCTCGTGCGCGACGAGAGCGGCGACGAGGCCTGCCGTCGACTTGCCGCTCGTGGCGGCTGCAACCTGCGCGAGCGTCTTGCCCGACTGGAGATCGGTCTGGAGCGCGGCGCTCGTGACGCCTAGGTAGTCGGCGGCCGCCGCGAGGTTGTCGCCTCCGCCGAAGCCCGGGTGACCATGGTGGTCGAAGGCGCCGATCGCGGCCGTGCGGGTCGTGCTCTTCTTGCCGTGACCGGCCGCGGCGAGCGCCGAGCCCGTGCCGGCGACTGCGAGCACGCCGGCGGTACCGATCGCGAGCTTCTTGTTGATCGTCATGTGTGTCCGTCCTCTCGGGGTCGAATCCATTGCCCCAAGCCTGGCCGCGACGTCTAAGAGTGCGGTATGACGAATCTAAGAATCTCGTGGGCGCTTGCGGCGCGCGAGCTCGTCCTCGACCTGCGCGACATCGACGCCCGCGACCGCGAGCAGCACGTACAGGTGGAAGATGACGTCGGCCGCCTCCGCGGCGAGCCGCCCGTCGCCTGCGACGGCGGAGAGCGCCGCCTCGACGCCTTCCTCCCCGAGCTTCTGCGCGCAGCGCTCGAGGCCGGCGTCCGCGAGCGACGCGACATACGACTCCTCGGGCCGGTCGCGGACGCGCTCGACGACCGTGCGCCAGAGCTCGGGTGCGAAGCACGACGTCGAGCCGGTGTGACAGGCAGGCCCTACAGGGTTGACGCGGATGAGCAGCGCGTCGCCGTCGCAGTCGTCGCGGATCTCCTCGACCGCGAGCACGTTGCCCGACGTCTCGCCCTTGTGCCACAGCTGCTGCCGGGAGCGGCTCCAGAACCACGCCTCCCCCGTCTCTCGCGTCAGACGCAACGCCTCGTCGTTCATCCACGCGAGCATCAGCACGCGGCCGTCGCGCGCGTCCTGCACGATCGCCGCCTGAAGCTCAGGCTGCATCGACCCGTCAGGCTGCATTGCGCAGCGGGACGCCGAGGGCACGGAGCTCACGACGCAGCTCGCTGAGTCGCGCAGGCTGTTCGTGCAGGATCGAAGCGAGCAATGCAGCCTGCGACACGCCGAGCGCGTCTGCGATGTGCTGCGCGTTGCCCGCACCGCCGGAGGCGATCACCGGCAGCCCGACCGCGTCGCGTAACAGCGCGAGCTGCTCGAGGTCGTAGCCGTCCTGCGTGCCGTCGCGGTCGATCGACGTGACGAGCAGCTCGCCCGCGCCTCGCTGCTCGCATTCGCGCGCCCACTCGACGGTGTCGCGCGCAGCGTCGCGCGTTGCGGCATGCGAGCGCACGCGCCCGCCTTCCGTGTCGATCGCGACGACGACCGCCTGGCTGCCGAGCGTGCGCGCGAGCTCCTCGATCAGTGCCGGGCGCGCGAGCGCGGCGGAGTTGATGCTCACCTTGTCGGCGCCGGCCTCGAGCACGCGCGCGGCGTCGTCGAGCGTGCGGATGCCGCCGCCGAACGTGAACGGGATCGTCACCTGCTCCGCGACGCGCGCGGCGACGTCGACCGCCGCACTCTTCGCGTTCACCGTCGCCGAGATGTCGAGGAACACAAGCTCGTCTGCGCCGGCGTCGGAGTACGCGGCGCCGAGCTCGACGGGATCGCCGACGTCGCGCAGGCTCTGAAACTTGACGCCCTTGACGACGCGGCCGCCGGCCACGTCGAGGCACGGGATCAGGCGCGGGAGAGGCATTGCTCCAGGAAGCGCGCACCCGCGGCGCCGCTCTTCTCGGGATGGAACTGCACGCCGGTGAACGAGCCCGATTCAACGACGGCGGCGACGCCCTCGCTCGTGGCGGTCGTCGCGGCCGTCTCCGCTGCGTAGGAGTGCGCGAACCAGTACGTCTCGCCGCCGGGCTCGACGTGCGCCCAGCCGATGCGCGGAACGCGTCCGCCCTGCAGGCGCACCGCGCGGCCGGGAACGAGCCCGAGGCCCGCGACGCCGCCGTCCTCCTCGCTCTCGTCGAGCGCGAGTTGCAGGCCGAGACAGATGCCGAGGATCGCCTGGCCCGCCGCGTGCCGCGCGCGCAGCACGTCGTCGGTGCCGCGCTCGCGCAGGCCGTCCATCGCCGAGCGCGCCGAGCCGACTCCCGGGAGGATCGCGAGATCGGCGCCCTCGAGGTCGTCGACGAGCTCGGCGCCGAGCCGTTGCATTGCGAGCTCGACGGAGCGGACGTTGCCCGCGCCGTAGCGGCAGATCGCGACGGTGCGGATGGTCGGCGTCATGGCCGGGTGCGTCTGGGGATGGCTCAGGCCAAGCCGCGGGGACAGGGCAGCCGTCGGCCAGGCTGGTTGCCTGTCCAAGGCTGACCCGGCCGCGCGGTGCCGTGCCTGAGCCACCATCCAGGCGTGCACGGTCGTGGCGCCGGCCATCACTACAAGATCCCCTTGGTGGAGGGAATCAGCGAGCCCTCCGGGCGGACGGCGGCGCGGAGCGCGCGGCCGACGGCCTTGAACGCCGCCTCGGCGACATGGTGCGCGTCCTCGCCGGTCGCCTCGACGTGGATGCACATGCGGCCGCTGTCGGCGAGGCTCTGGAGCATGTGCTTCGCGAGGCCGGGGTCGAGCTGGAGGTCGATAACCGACGCGCGACGGCCGCCGAGGTCGACCGCGGCTCGCGCGAGCGCGTCGTCCATCGGCACCACCGCATCGCCGTAACGCGCGATCCCGCGGCGGTCGCCGAGTGCGCGGTCGAGCGCCTCGCCCAGCGCAAGCGCGGCATCTTCTGCCGCGTGGTGCGGTCCCGTCTCGGTGTCGCTTGCGCCTTCGAGCACCAGATCGAGCCCGCCGTGGAACGCGAGCTGCTCGAGGAAGTGGTCGTAGAGGCCCGCGCCGGTCGCGACGCGCACGCGGCTCTCGCCGTCGAGACCGAGCCGGACCCGCAACTGCGTCTCGGCGGTCGCGCGCACGTGGCGCACGCGCCTGCCGCCCGGCGTCGCCTCGCCGCGGAACGCCGCGAGCAGCAGGTCGTCGTCCTCGCGGTCGTGAATGGTGATGCGGACGCCGGCGTCGTAGCGGCGGACGACGCAGCCCTTCGCCAGCAGCCGGTCGGCGAGCTCCTGTGGATCGGCGACCGGGACGAACAGGAAGCTCCCGGCCGAGGGCAGCGGCGGGTAGCCGAGCGAGCGCAGCTCTGCGGCAAGCCGCTCGCGCTCCTCGATCGCCGGGCCGAGATCCGGGGGTGACGCGAGCGCCGCGAGCGCGAGCGCCGCAGAGAGCGACGAGATCGGCGCCGGCGCCTGGCGGTTGTTCAACTCGGCCGCGGTGTCCACCGAGGCGAGCGCATAGCCGACCCGCGCACCCGCCAGCGCGAACGCCTTCGAGAACGTGCGGAGCACGATCACGCCGTCGTCGATCAGCCCGACCGCTCCGTCCGTGCCGCTGTATTCCCAGTACGCCTCGTCGACGACGAGCGGCCGCGCACTCGGCAGCGGCTCGAGCGCGCCGGTCGGATTGTTCGGGCGGCAGCAGAACGTCAGCACGGGCTCGTCGGGGCCGACCGTCGCACCGGCGAGCTCCGCCGCGACGCGGTAGAGGGAGTACGTCGGCTCGTCGGCGATTGCGACCGTGTCGCCTGGCGCGGCGAACGCGCGCGCGACGAGCAGGATCAGGTCGTCGGCGCCTGCGCCGAGCACGACGTTCTCCGGCGCGACGCCGGCGTACTCGGCGATCGCGCGCGTGAGCACGGGATAGAGCGCGCGCGGATACTCGTTGACCGTCGCGAGCGCCGCTGCGACCGTCGCCGGGCGGGAGCTCGGCAGAGGCAGCGGCGGCACGTTGCCGTCGAAGCGCACGAGCTCGACGGGGTCGAGGCCCGCGCGCCGGGCGAGCTCGACGGTCGTCGGCGCCCACACGTACGGCTGGAAGGCCGCGCCGAGTGCCTTCATCGCTGCACCGCCGCGGCGTGCGCGCTCATGCCCTCGCAGGCGGCGAGCGCCTCCACCGTGGGCCGCACGAGGTCGAGCCCTGCGGCCGTCAGCCGCTGCACCGTCACCGGCTTGAGAAACGTCTCGAGACCGAGGCCGCCCACCGAGCGCGCCCAGCCGCCCGTCGGGAGGACGTGATTGCCGCCGGTCGCGTAGTCGCCGCTTGCAACGGGCGAGCACGAGCCGACGAACACGGCACCGGCGTTGCGGATGCGCGGTGCCAGCGCTTCGGCTTCGCCGAGGAGCACGACATGCTCCGGCGCAATGCGCTCGACCTCCGCGAGCGCAGCGTCGAGGTCGTCGCCGGCGATCGTCCTGCACACGGCGTCACGGCCGTGCTCCGCCTGCGCGGCGAGCTCGAGCTTCGCGATGCGCGAGTCGCCGCCGCGACCGAGCACGACGACCACCTCGGACGGGCCTGCAGGCAGGTCGATCGCGACGTCGCGCGACACGATCAGCTTCGCCTCGTTCACGAATGCGTTCCCCGGCCCGGCGATCTTGTCGACGCCCGCGATCGTCTCGGTGCCGTAGGCGAGTGCGGCGATCGCGTGCGGGCCGCCGACCGCCCACACCTCGTCGATCCCGATCAACTCTGCGGCCGCGGCGACGAGGCCGCTGCCGTTGGGAGGCGTGACGACGACGATGCGCTCGACTCCGGCGGTACGCGCCGGGACGGCGCACATGACGAGCGTCGACACGAGCCCGCGCGGAACGTAGACGCCGACGGCGCCGAGCGCGACCCAGCGGCGCTCCAGCTCGACGCCGGGCTCGATCTCCAGGCGCAGGTCGCGCGGGCGCTGCGCCTCGTGCCAGCGGCGCACGCGATCGGCGAGCGTGAGCACCGCGTCCTCCGGCAGCCCGTCTTCGGGCTCGGCGCGCGCAGGCGCGACGCCGTCGAGCTCGAGCGCCCACTCCGTCAGTGCCTCGTCGCCACGCGCCCGCACGTCCGCGACGATCTCCGCCACGGTGCCGCTCACGCCAACATCCGTTCGACCGGCACGAGCAGGATCGACGACGCGCCCGCCGCTTCGAGCGCCGGCAGCAGCTGCCACACGTCCGTCGCGGGGATGACGCTGTGCACCGCGACCATGCCGGGCTCCGCGAGCGGCAGCACGCTCGGCGCGCGGGACCCGGGCACGAGCGCGCAGATCGCCTCGAGCGAGGCCTCGGGAGCATTCAGCATCAGGTAGCGCGCGCCGCGTGCGTCGACGACGCTGCGGAACACGCCAGCGAGGTGCACCGCCTCGGGCTTCGGCGCTGCCGGACCGATCAGCACCGCTTCCGACTGGAGCAGGAGCGCGATCGACCGCAGCCCGTTCGTGCGCAGCGTGCTGCCGCTCGAGACGAGGTCGACGATCGCGTCGGCGAGCCCGAGCCGCGGCGCGAGCTCGACGGAGCCGTGCACGTCGACGAGCTCGATCGGGCCCGGCACCAGCTCACGCGCGAGGCGGGGGAAGCTCGTCGCGACGCGCATGCCGCTCAGATCGGCGAGCGTCTGCGCCGTCGACTCGGACGGCACCGCAGCCTCGAGCGTGCACGCGCCGAAACCGAGCTGGAGCAGCTCGGTGACGTCGGCGCCGCGCTCGCGCACGATGTCGAGGCCCGTGATACCGCAGTCGACGACGCCGTCCTGCACGTATTCCGGGACGTCGTCCGCACGTACGAGGAGCGCCTCGACCGGAGCGTTGCGGCACGGGAATGCGAGCGCGCGGTCGCCCGGCGTCTCCGGCCCGAGCCCCGCGTCGTGGAGCAACTGGATGGAGGGGTCGCGCAGGCGGCCCTTCGAGGGGACGGCGATCCTCATCATGCGCGCTGCGTCTTCTTCCGGCGTTGCAACGCGAGCGCGTAACCGCCCTCGCCGCGGCGCAGCCATTGCGCCACACGGGTCACCGTCGTCGTCGACGCGCGCGCGCGCTTCGCCACCTCGAGGTACGGCAACCCCTCGTCGAGCAGCTGCGCAACCTGCCAGCGGTGTGCGAGCGCATCCAGCTCCGAGATCGTGCACAGATCGCGCATCAGATGCCCG
>JANMWV010000366.1:0-1711 GCA_031394165.1 Actinomycetes bacterium | reverse complement strand
AGTAGACGTTCTCCCAGTCAATTAGGAGGGCGACGTCGGGCAATGGTTTCTCCGATATGTAGGCGCTCCGCGTACCACCCGACTCGTCTGAAGATCCGCTCGATGTTCTCCCCGACCACCGGATCCAGCAAAGGACACGATGTCCGCGAGCAATTCGTTCGGACGCTTCGACCGGCACGCGCGCCGTTTCGCCCAAGTCTAGCCTGAAGGCGTGTTGGAGGATACCCGCCTCACCGGAGCGGTCGAATGGGCCACGGGCCGCGGGGCAAGCTATGCCGACGCGCGTTTCGTCGAGCGCGAGAGCGAATCGGTCACCGTGAAGGACGGCCAGGTCGAAAGCGTCGATCGCGACGCCGACCGCGGCGTCGGTGTGCGCGTCATCGTGGACGGCAGCTGGGGCTTCGCCGCGTCCGACCGCGTCACGACGGCCGACGAGCTCGTCGCGCTGTTCGGCGACGCGCGCCGCCGCGCCGAGGCGGCAGCGTCGGTCCAGCGCCGGCGGGTCGTGCTGGCACCACAGGCTCCAGAGAAGGGTGAGTACCGCACGCCGCTCGAACGTGATCCGTTCGGCGTGCCGCTCGTTGAGCGCATCGATCTGTTGCGAGCGGCCGATGCGATCCTCTCCACGCCGAATGCGAAGGTGCGCCGCTCGTCCGTCGCCGCGTACCGCACACGGAAGCGTCTCGTCACGAGCGAGGGCACCGACATCCGGCAGGAGATCGTGGAGTGCGGCGCCGGACTCACGGTGACGGCCGCGGCCGCAGGCGCGACGCCAGCGACGCGCAGCGATATGCGCAACGTCCGCCAGGCCGGCTGGGAGTACATCGAACAGTTCGACGTCCTCGCGAACGCGAGGACCTTCGCGACCGACGTCGAGGCCGTGCTCGCGTCGAAGCCCGCGGTCGAACGTCCGACGACGCTGCTCATCGATCAGGCGTTCCTGGCGCTGCTGGTGCACGAGTCGTGTGGTCACCCGACCGAGTCGGACCGCGTGCTCGAGCACGAGGTCGCGTTCGCGGGGACGACGTTCCTGTGGCCGAAGGACCGTGGGGTCCTGCGCTACGGCTCGGAGCACGTCAGCTTGACCGCCGATGCGACGGTGCCCGGCGGCATGGGCACCTTCGGCTGGGACGACGACGGCGTACCGGCGACGCGGACCCCGCTCATCGAGCGCGGGATCTTCACGGGTTATCTTTCCAGACGCGAGACCGCCGGCGCACTGGGCATTCCGCGCAGCGGCGGTGCGGCGCGCGCCGAGAGCTGGCAGCATTTCCCGATCGTCCGGATGGTGAACGTGAGCCTCGAGCCGGGCACCGCGTCATACGACGAGCTGCTCCGTGGCGTCGACGACGGTCTCCTGCTCCAGTCGCCGGCCTCGTACTCGCTGGATGACAAGCGTCAGAACTTCCACTTCTCGGCCCAGGTCGCCCGGGTCATCCGCAATGGCGAGGTGGGTGAGTACGTGCGCGGCGTGGCCTTCCAGTCGCTCACTCCCGACTTCTGGGGCAGCTGCGACGGCGTCGCCGACGACTGGCAGCTCCATGGGTTCCTGTCCTGCGCGAAGGGCGAGCCGCTCCAGCTCATGCGCGTCGGCCATGGCGCGGCCCACGCGCGGTTCCGCGACCGGCCGATCGAGGTCCGCGCGTGACCGTGCTCGGTGCCGACGTGCTCCTGGCGCCGCTGCAGGAGGCTCTCAAGACCAGCGGGCTCG
>JANMWV010000349.1:0-1787 GCA_031394165.1 Actinomycetes bacterium | reverse complement strand
GCACGTCAACCAGGCCGTCTACCTGACCTACGCCGAAGAGGTGCTCGACGACTGGTTCCGGCAGAAGCTCCAGCTGCCGGCCGGCGCGGTCTGGGACTACGTCGCTGCTCGCAACGCGCTCGACTACCGCTCGGAGCTCCGCCAGAGCGACCTGCAGGCAGTCGGCAGCGTCGCCCTCGTCGAGCTCGGCCAGAAGAGCATCACGGTGAGGATCACGCTGTCGGCGCCGGACGGCCGGCTGGTGGCGGAGATCGAGTCGGTGGTCGTCATGGTGGACGGCAGGCGCGGCCCGAGCCGTGCGCTGACCGACGCGGAGCGACAGGCGCTCGCAACGGCGGACTGAGTGCGCGCTGTGATCCTCGATGCGAACGGCCGGCCGCAGCTCGCGGATCTGCCTGCGCCTGAGCCTTCACTGGAGGTGCTCGCATGCGGGCTCTGCGGCTCCGACGCCGAGAAGCTCGGGCGCGCAGCGGCGGGCACCGTGCTCGGCCACGAGGTCGTCGTGCGCACCGCTGCAGGCGGCCGCGAGGCGCTGATCCACCACCGCCCGTGCGGCACGTGCGCGCGCTGTCGCGCAGGCCGCGAGTCGACGTGCGAGCACTTCGCAGCGCCGACGATCGTGCCCGGCGGCTTCGCCGAGCGCGTGCAGGTCACCGACGGCGTGGCGATCCCCGACGGGCTGAGCGACGCGACCGCGGCGATGGTCGAGCCGCTCGCGTGCGTGCTGCGCGGCATCGAGCGCGTGCCGCGCGGACGCGTGCTCGTCGTCGGCAACGGCTTCGTCGGGCAGCTCTTCGGGGCGGTGCTCGCGCGCCGCGGCGACGATGTGTTCGCGGTCGACACCGATCCGCGCCGTGCGGGCCGCGCACCTGACGGGCCTGTCGACACTGCGGTCGTGTGCGCGAACGGCGGTCACGACACCGCGCTCGACGCGGTCGCGCCCGGCGGCACCGTGCTCGTGTTCGCCGACGCAGGCGCGGTACCCGCGGACGCGGTCTACCGGCGCGAGCTGACCGTCCTCGGCTCGCGCTCCGCCACACCGGAGTCGATGCGCGCTGCCGCCGCGCTGCTGCCGGAGCTCGCCGTGCCCGAGCCGCTCGTCCTGCCGCTCGAGCGCTTCGACGAAGGACTCGACCGCTTCCTTCGACGCGAATCGCTGAAGGTCGTGTTCATCGCATGAGAGCGGCGCGCTTCCACGGCCCCGGCGACCTGCGCGTGGAGGACGTTCCCGACCCGCGGCCGGGACCCGGCGACGTGCTCGTGCAAGTCGACGTCGCGCTCACCGACGGCACCGACCTGAAGGCGTACCGCCGCGGGCACCCGCTGCTGCTCTCGAAGCTGCCCTCGCTCTTCGGCCACGAGTTCTGCGGCACCGAGGTGGCGACCGGGCGGCGCGTCGTCGCGGCGAACTCGGCACCGTGCGGCGCGTGCGCAGCCTGCGATCGCAAGGAGGAGGCGCAGTGCGAGAATCTCCTGCCGCTGTTGAACGGCGCGTACGCCGAGCTGCTCGTCGTGCCCGCGCGCATCGCCGGCACGAACCTGCACGCGGTGCCGCGGTCGCTCGCGTCCGAGGTGGCGGCGCTGCTGGAGCCGCTCGCGTGCTGCCTGCACGGCGTCGAGCGCGCCGAGGTGCACGAGGGACAGACGGTCGCGGTGCTCGGCGCGGGGCCGATCGGCCTGATGCTCTGCGCGTGCGTCGCGAACGCCGGTGCGCAACCGGTGCTCGTCGGAGGACGTGCGCAGCGGCGCGCGCTCGCGCCCGACTTCGGCGCGGTACCGGGCGACGG
>JANMWV010000334.1:0-2112 GCA_031394165.1 Actinomycetes bacterium | reverse complement strand
CGGCTGCTGCAGCTGCTGGCGCTCGAGCATCGCAACGTCTGCGCGGTCGGCGACCCCGACCAGTCGATCTACGCGTTCCGCGGCGCCGACATCCGCAACGTGCTCGAGTTCGAGCGCGACTTCCCGGGCGCGCGCGAGATCGCGCTGGAGCAGAACTACCGCTCGACGAACAACATCCTCGGGGCGTCGAACGCGGTGATCCGTAACAACCGCGAGCGCAAGGACAAGAACCTCTGGTCGGAGCTCGGCGACGGCGAGCCCGTACGCGTCGTCGAGGTCGAGGACGAGCACTCCGAGGCGCGGTACGTCGCGGCGGAGATCGCGATGCTCGTCGAGCAGGGCTACTCCGGCAAGGAGATCGCCGTCTTCTACCGCACGAACGCGCAGAGCCGTGTGCTCGAGGACGTGCTCGTGCGCCAGGGCATCGCGTACCAGGTGATCGGCGGCCCGCGCTTCTACGAGCGCGCCGAGGTGAAGGATCTCGTCGCATACCTCCAGGCGATCGACAACCCGTTCGACGCGCTCTCGCTGCTGCGGATCGCGAACCGGCCGCGCCGCGGGATCGGCCAGTCGACGCTCGCGCGGCTGATGACGTTCGCCGACCAGGCCGAGATCACGCTCTGGGAGGCGATCGACCGCGCCGAGCAGGCCGGCGTCGGCACCGCGCCGCAGAAGGCGCTCGCGTCCTTCCGCACGATGATCCAGTCGCTGATGTCCGCCGCGCAGGAGCTCGAGGTTCCGGAGCTGATCGAGCGCGTGCTCACGCAGTCGGGCACGATCGAAGCGCTCGAGGCGGAGCGGACGATCGAGGCGGACGGGCGCATCGAGAACCTGCACGAGCTCGTGTCGCTCGCGCGCGAGTGGCAGGAGCAGAACACGGAGCCGACGCTCTCGTCGTTCCTCCAGGAGGTGTCGCTCTACTCCGACCAGGACACGATTCGCGGCGAGTCGTCGCTCGTCACGCTGATGACGCTGCACAACGCAAAGGGGCTCGAGTATCGCGCCGTGTACCTGATCGGAATGGAGGAGGGGATCTTCCCGCACTCGCGCTCGATCGAGGAACAGGGCGTGGAGGAGGAGCGACGCCTCGCGTACGTCGGCATGACGCGTGCGATGGAGAAGCTCACGCTCATGCATGCGTCGTCGCGCATGCTCTACGGCGGGCGCTCGTACAACATGCCGTCCCGCTTCCTCGACGAGCTGCCGGACGCGCACGTCGAGCGCGACCGACTGAAGCCGTCGTCGTGGTCGAGCTACGGC
The DNA here is from genome assembly GCA_031394165.1 of Actinomycetes bacterium. Classification (GTDB taxonomy): domain Bacteria; phylum Actinomycetota; class Thermoleophilia; order Gaiellales; family Gaiellaceae; genus Palsa-739. Next base: position 852 of record JANMWV010000334.1, on the reverse strand, counting down.
GCGCCGGCCAAGAGCCAGATCGCTCCCGTCGCGAACGTACCGTCGCTCTCGACCGGCGACAACGTCCGCCACGGGACGCTCGGCGAGGGTGTCGTGCTGCGCATGGAGGCGGGCGGCGTCGTCGTCGTGCGCTTCGCCGGCGACGGCTCCGAACGGCGCCTGATGCTGGACTACGCCCCGCTCGAGAAGATCGGCTAGCCATGTCGTTCGAGGTGCGTCTCAGCAGGGACCTGGAGGAGTACGGCCGCGCCGTCTTCGGGATCGCGCAGTACTTCGGTGCGGCGCCCGACGAGGAGCGGCTACAGCGCTTCTCGCAGGTGCTCGAGATCGGGCGGATGCACGCGGCGCTCGAGGACGGGGAGGTCGTCGGCGGCGCCGGCGCGTTCACGTTCGACTTCTCGGTGCCGGGCGGCACGTCGCCGTGCGCGGGCGTGACGGTCGTCGGCGTCTACCCAACGCACAGGCGGCGCGGCGTGTTGCGTGCGCTGATGGAGACGCAGTTGCGCGACGTGCACGAGCGTGGCGAGCCGATCGCCGCGCTGTGGGCGACCGAGGAGACGATCTACGGCCGCTTCGGCTACGGGCTCGCTTCGTGGGCCGGTGAGGTGAAGATCAAGCAGGAGTGGAATGCGTTTGCGCAGCCGCTCGAGCGCCGCGGCCGGACGAGGTTCGTGACGGCTGAGGAGGGCCTCGAGGTGTTCCCGCCGGTGTGGGAGGCGCTGCGCCGGCACCGGTCCGGTGTGATCTCGCGCACGAAGGAATGGTGGGAGTTGCGCGCGTTGCGGATCCCGGACGAGGAGAAGGCGAGCCCGAGGCGTTTCGTCGCACTCGACCTCGACGGCGAGACGCAGG
>JANMWV010000259.1:0-3726 GCA_031394165.1 Actinomycetes bacterium | reverse complement strand
CCGGAGCGGAGCATTCTCCGCCACGTGGTCACGCCTCTCGCCGGCATCGCCGCCCTCGGCTATCCGCTCTACTTCGTGGCGAAGCCGGGGCAGCCGTATCCGTACAACCTCGTCCCGTACATCGTCCTCGTCTGGATCGTGCTCGGCTTCGCTGCGTACTTCTACCTGCGCTCGCAGGGCCCGGAGAAGCTCGCAACAGTCGGTAGGGCGATCGCCGAGGAGGAAGACGAGCTCGGCGAGGGCCACCTCGTGTCAGCCCCGGTCTAGGAGGGCGATGATCGAGATCGAGGGCAAGCAGGTCTTCACCGAGCTCGACGAGCTCGTCGACCCTGCTCACACGGCGTTGGTGGTCGTCGACATGCAGCGCGACTTCTGTGCGCCGGGATGGGCCTTCGATCGTCTCGGCGTCGACATCTCGATGTATCCACCGATGATCCCGCGGCTCGCGCGCCTGATCGAGGGCGCGCGAGCCGCGGGCGTGCGCGTGATCTACATCCAGATGACGGTTCTGCCCGGCCGAGCGAGCGAGTCTCCCGCGCAGATCCGCTTCAACCTCAGGCTCCACCTCGCGAGCCACGGCGACGTCGAGCCACTGCAGTACACCGCCGAGGGCTCGGAGGGGCAGGCGATCATCGACGAGCTTGCGCCGCAGCCCGGCGACCTGCTCGTCAAGAAGTACCGCTCGAGCGGCTTCTGGGGCACGAACCTCGACCTGCTGCTGCGCAGCAACGGGATCAAGTCGGTCGTCATGACGGGCGCCACGACCGAGGGGTGCGTCGAGTCGACGGCGCGCGACGCGCTCTTCAACGACTACTACGTCGTGATCGCGGAGGACTGCGTCGCCAGCGACGACCGGGAGCAACACGACGCCTCGCTGCTGCTGATGCGCCACCGATTCGATATCGCGACGGCCGAAGAGATCGTCGCCGTCTGGTCGGGGCGGGAGACCGCCACCGCACGGCGGGTCGCCGGGGCCGGCTCCCGCACCTAGATGATCGAGCCGCCGCGGCGGCAGGAACACGACCGGAGGAGAACCGGCTTCATGGACAAGCTTCGCGACAGAGTTGCGATCGTCACCGGCGGCGCACGGGGCATCGGCGGCGCGATCGCGACAGCCTTCGCCGCCGAGGGCGCCGATGTCGTCATCGCCGACGTTCTCGGTGAGGAGGTGGCGGCACCGGTGCTGCAGGCGATCGCCGCCGCGGGCCGCCGGTCGCTGCTCATCGACACCGACGTCTCGGACGAGGGCCGGGTGCGGGCCATGGTCGACCGGGCCTACGAGGAGTTCGGCCAGGGGGACATTCTCGTCAACAACGCGGGCACCTTCAGCCAGCACTTCTTCCAGGACTTGCCGGTGGCGGAGTTCGACCGTGTGCTCTCGATCAACCTGCGCGGGGTCTTTCTCTGCACCCGTTTCGTGCTGCCGCGGATGCTCGAGCGAGGGAGCGGCTCGGTCATCAACGTGGCCTCGCAGCTCGGGCAGATCGGCGGCACCGAGATGGTGCACTACAGCGCGAGCAAGGCCGGCGTGATCGGCCTGACCAAGGCGCTGGCGCGCGAGGTCTCGACGAAGGGAATTCGGGTCAACGCGATCGCGCCCGGGCCGATCCTGACCGACATGATGGCGGAGGAGACCGAGGAGTGGGCGGCGCAGAAGCTCTCCGAGCTACCCATCGGCCGCTTCGGCGAGGCGCACGAGGTGGCGCCGACGGCGGTATTCCTCGCATCTGACGAGTCGTCGTACTACGTCGGGCAGACGCTCTGCCCGAACGGCGGCGACGTGATGCTCTAGAGGAGGAGGGGGGAGATGTTCACACTCGAGAATCGCGTCGCCGTCGTCACGGGCGCCGCGTCGGGGATCGGCGCCGCGACCGCGCGCGTGTTCGCGGAGGCCGGCGCCGATGTCGCGCTGGCCTGGTTCCCCGGCGACCCACACGATGTCGAGCTCGTCCGGGAGGCAGTCGAGGCGGCAGGGCGCCGGGCGGTCGTGGTCGAGGTCGACGTCCGCGATCCGGAGCAGGTGGACGCCCTCGTCGAGCGATGTGTCTCCGAGCTCGGACGGGTTGACATCGCCGTCGCGAACGCCGGCATCGCCCGCAAGGTGGCCCTCGCGGAGCTCGACGACGATGCGTGGAATCTCACGCTCGACGTCGACCTGAACGGAGCCTGGCGGCTCTTTCGCGCCGCGCTGCCGCACATGCAGCGCGAGCATTACGGTCGACTGATCGCGACCTCGTCGGTGGCGGGAACGGTGGCGGCCTGGCCGGAGCACCCGCAGTACGCGGCCGCGAAGGCGGGGCTCGTCGGCCTCGTCCGGAACCTCGCCGTCCAGTACGGCCCGGACGGCATCACGGCCAACGCGGTCGCGCCTGGCGTGATCGAGACGCCGCAGGCGCTCGACCCGGTCAACTCGCTCGGCCCCGAGGGCGTCGCCGCCGTCGCGCCCCTCGTGCCGGTGCGGCGGGTCGGAGTCGCCGAAGACATCGCCTACCTCTACCTCTACCTGGCGAGCGAGCAGGCCGGCTACGTGAGCGGACAGCTGATCGTCGCCGACGGCGCCCGCTCCCTCGCGGGGCTCACCTGAGAGGCGCGGCATGAACCTCCTGCCCGAGGCGAACGTGATCTCGTTCGCGCGCGGGATCCCCTCGCCGGACATGTTCCCGCTCGCGCAGCTCGCCGAGAGCGCGAGGCGGGCGGTCGAGAACGACGGCCGCGTCGCCCTCAACTACGGCCCGCCCGCCGGGTTCGGACCGCTGCGCGACTGGCTCGGCGAGCGGCACGGCGTGGCGCCCGGGCGCGTGCTCGTGCTGCCGGGATCGCTGATCGGCCTCAACTTCGTCGTCGGGCACCTCTTCGGCGCCGGCGGCCGCGCGGTCGTCGAGGCGCCGACCTACGACCGGATGCTGCACACGCTCGCCGCGGTCGGCGCCGACGTCGTCACGGTCGACCGCAGCGGCGACGGTCTTGACCTCGACCGGCTGCGCGAGCTCGCGGCGGGCAGCCCGCGGCCGAAGCTGCTCTACGTCCTGCCGACGTTCCACAACCCGACCGGCCGCACGCTGACGCTCGAGCAGCGGCAGGGCCTCGTCGAGCTGGCGCTCGAGCACGAGCTGCTGGTCTTCGAGGACGACCCTTACGGGCTGCTGCGCGTTGAGGGCGAGGCGCTCCCGTACGTGCACGAGCTCCTCCGCGCGCGCGGCGGCGACGACCTCGTCATCTTCTCGTCGTCGTTCTCCAAGACCGTTGCGCCCGGGCTCCGCGTCGGCTACCTCGTGCTGCCGGAGGGCCTGGTCGCACCGCTCGAGGCGCTCGCGACGCGGACGTACGTGTCGCCGCCGCTGCTGCCGCAGGCGCAGCTGCACGACTTCCTCGCGGCCGGTCACTTCGAGCCGCACCTCGAGTTCCTGCGCTCGTTCCTGCGCCCGCGCCGCGACGCGCTGCTCGAGGTGCTCGCGGAGGAGCTGCCGCAGGGGACGGCCTGGACGCAGCCGGACGGCGGCTACTTCCTCTGGCTCGAGCTGCCGGCGGCGGTCGATGCGGCCGAGCTGAACGAGCGTGCCCGCGCCGCCGGGGTCGCGTTCGTCCCGGGAGCTGGGTTCTTCCACGGCGACCGCGGACGGAGCACCGCTCGGCTCTCTTTCAGCTACCCGTCGGTCGACGAGATTCGTATCGGCGCTCACCGGCTGGCGGGGCTCGTGCGCGTGGCGTTGGAACGATGATCACCAC
>JANMWV010000239.1:0-2865 GCA_031394165.1 Actinomycetes bacterium | reverse complement strand
GTCAGGGCGATCAGCACGGAGATCAGCGGCGCCGTTCCGATCAGGATCGCCGCCCGCGAAGGGCCTGCGTCGCGCACCGCTCGCACGAAGAGGATCTGCGAGCTACCGGGAACGAGCAGCCCGATGAGGGCGAATGGCCAGAGCTGGCCAGGCCGGAAGCTCGACGAGGCAGCCAGCGCGAGCGCCACGGAGACGGCGAAGGCGACGCTCAGGGCCACGGTCGCCCCGGCTTCCGGGTCGCTGGCCTTCGAGAGAGCGCGGCGGACGGCGACGGCGAGTGCACCGAAGAAGACACCAGAGAGCACGCCGAAGAGAACGGCGAGCACGTACTAGGCTCTTCCGATGGCTGGCCCGGCGACGCTCACGCAACGGATCATCCACGATCACCTTGCCGGCAGCACCGACAAGGAGATCGAGCTCCGCGTCGACCAGATCCTGCTCGAGGATGCGACCGGGACGATGGCGTGCCTCCAGTTCGAGCGTCTGGGCCTCGACCGGGTCGTCGTGCCGACCGTGTCCTACGTCGACCACAACGTCTTGCAGTTCGACGACAAGAACCCGGAGGACCACGCCTACCTGCGAAGCTTCGCCGCCCGCTACGGGCTCCTCTACTCGCGGCCGGGCAACGGCATCTCTCACTACCTCCATCTCGAGCGCTTTGCGCGACCCGGGCAGGTCCTCGTCGGAGCCGACAGCCACACGACGATGGCGGGAGCGCTAGGGGTTCTGGCGATCGGCGCGGGCGCAACCGAGGTTGCCGTGGCGATGGCCGGGCAGCCGTACGTCGTCGAGCGTCCGCTTGTCGTTGGAGTCGAGCTACGCGGCCGGCTGACGCCATGGGTCCAGTCGAAGGACGTCGTCCTCGAGCTCCTCCGCCGGCGCGACGTCCGTGGGGGACGAGGGCGCGTGTTCGAGTTTCACGGCGAGGGCGTCTCCGGCCTCACGGCGACCGACCGCGGAACGATCTGCAACATGGTGATGGAGACCGGGGCGACGACCGGGATCTTCCCGAGCGACGAGCAGACGCGGCAGTGGCTCGCGCTGCAGGGGCGGGAGCACGAGTACGTGGCGCTCGCCGCCGACCCGGGTGCGGTGTACGACGAGGTCGAGGTGATCGAGCTGTCCGAGCTCGAGCCTCTCATCGCGCTGCCATCGTCGCCCGGGCGCGTCGTCCCGGTGCGGGACGTAGCCGGAACGCCGGTGAGGCAGGTGTGCGTCGGCAGCTCCGTGAACTCGTCGTACGAGGATCTCGCGGTGGTGGCGGCCGTCCTCCGCGGGCGCTCGCTGCCGCCCGAGCTCGACCTCACCGTGACACCGGGGTCGCGCCAGATCCTGGAGATGATCGTGCGCTCCGGCGTCTACGCCGACCTGCTCGGGTCGGGCGCACGGATCCTCGAGCCGGCGTGCGGTCCGTGCATTGGCATGGGGCAGGCGCCTCCGGCCGGCAAGGCCTCGGTGCGGACGTTCAACCGGAACTTCCCGGGCCGAAGTGGAACCGCGGACGATCGCGTCTACCTCTGCTCGCCTGCGACGGCCGCCGCCACCGCGCTGCAAGGCGTGATCGCGGATCCGCGCGGCCTCGGCGACCCGCCCGTGATCGTCGCTCCACGGCCCGATCCGGCCGTGGACGATCGGCAGATCGTGTTACCACCCCCGCTCGAGCAGGCGCGTGCCGTCGACCTCGAAAAGGGCCGGAACATCGTGCCTCCACCGCCGGTGCCGCCGCTCACTGAGGCGATTGCGGGCCGTGTCCTGATCGTCGTCCCCGACGACGTCTCCACGGGCGACATGGCCCCCGACGGCGCGCTCGGGCTGGCGATCTGGTCGAACATCCCGGCCTGCGCGCGCTACATGTTCCGCCGCTTCGACCCCGAGTTCCCGACCCGAGCGGCGGAGTGGGGCGGCGGCCTCGTCGTCGGCGGCCACAACTACGGCCAGGGCTCGAGCCGCGAGCAAGCCGCATTCGCGGCCGTGCACCTCGGCGTGCGCGCGATCGTCGCCAAGAGCTTCGCGCGGATTCACCGCTCCAACCTGATCGCGCAGGGGATTCCTCCGCTCACCTTCGCAGTCGAGGAGGACTACGAGGGAGTCCAGCAAGGTCAGGAATGGACGCTTCCGGGCCTCCTCGCCGCCGTGCGTGCCGGACGATCGGAGCTCCAGGCGCTGACGCCGAACGGCCCCGTCCGGCTGGCGCTGGCGCTCACGACCCGGGAGCGGCAGATTCTCCTGTCAGGCGGTCTCATCGCACACGTGGCAGGCGCGTGACGTCGACGCATCGCGCCGTCGCGGGCGGGTGCGCGCTCGGGCTCGCGGCAGGCTGGAACATCGCCAACACCGGCGCGGTCGCACAGCCGCTGGCGCATGCCTATGGGGTCGGCCTGGCGACGGTCGGCCTGTTCACGACCGCGCTCTTCGTCACGCACCTCGCGATGCAGATCCCGGCCGGCAGGGCGAGCGACCGGTTCGGGCCGCGCCTCGTCGGCTTCTGCGGGCTGGTGACGATCGCCGCCTTCAGCGCGATCGCGCTGATCGCCCACGACACCGCTCTGGCGCTCGTGGCGCGCGCGTTGACCGGTGTCGGGACCGGGCTGTCGTTCATCGCCGGCAGTGCCTACGTCCGAGCGCAAGGGGGTTCCCCGTTCGCACAGGGTCTCTTCGGCGGCGTCGGGCTCGCCGGGGGCGGAGTCGCGCTCGCCGTCGTCCCGCAGGTCGACACCTGGGTCGGCTGGCGAGCCCCGTTCCTGACCGCCCTCTGCGTTGCTCTCGCCGGTCTTCTCCTGCTCGCCGCAGGCCCCGCTGACGGGTCTCGACCTCCCCGGCGTGCGGCCCGGGAGAGCGCCGCGGGCGGCATCGTGCGCGACAGGC
>JANMWV010000217.1:0-2581 GCA_031394165.1 Actinomycetes bacterium | reverse complement strand
AAGCAGCGGTTGAGGTTCTTGCCGTCCTGCGGCATCACGAACGCGACGCGGGCGCGGAACGACGGCATGCTGACGATACCGCCGTGATCCGCCCGCGGAGCTCGCTCGTGTCGAGCGCGTTCATGAAGCGCACGACCGCGGCGATCGACGAGTACTCGCCGCCGTGAATGCCGGCGAGCAAACAGAGATGCGGGCCGTCACCGTCACCGTGGGCCTCGAAGCATGGGAGCTCGAGCTCCGCGAGCAACTCGTGGTCGAAGCGGATCGTTCGGCGCTCGTTCATGGGGCTTCGCCGACTCCGAGCTCGACCTCCGGGACGTGCGGCGCGGGCTTTGCGGTCCAGGCGAAGTGGCACGCTGCCACGTGCTCGGGGAGGCCGGGGCCGGCCGTGAGCACGGGCTCCTCCGTCTCGCAGAGCGGCGTCTGCGCGAGCGGACAACGGGGATGGAAGCGGCAGCCGCTGGGCAGGCGGATCGGGCTCGGCGGGTCGCCGACGACCGCCGCGGCCCCGGACGCCCGCCCCGGGACGAGCTTGGGGACGGCGCGGAGCAGGCCTTGCGCGTAGGGGTGGCGCGCATCCGTGAACAGTTTGTCCACCGGCGCCGACTCGACGATCCGGCCGAGGTACATCACCGCGACCCGGTCGCAGACGTGGCGGACGACCGCCATGTTGTGCGCGATCAGGAGCAGCGTCAGCCCGAGCTTGCTGCGCAGCTCCTCGAGCAGGTTCAGCACCGTCGCCTGTACCGACACGTCGAGGGCCGAAACCGGCTCGTCGGCGACGAGCACCTCGGGCTCGAGTGCGAGCGCGCGCGCGATGCTCACACGCTGGCGCTGGCCGCCCGAGAACTGCCGTGGGTAGGCGTCGAGCGACCGCACGCCGAGGCCGACGAGGTCGAGCAGTTCGCGGCAGCGCGCGTCGATCTGCGCCTTCGGGACCATCTCGTGTGCGCGCAGCAGCTCGGTCAGCACCTGCTTGACGGTCATGCGCGGGTTCAGGGACGAGTAGGGATCCTGGAACACCATCTGCATCCTGCGGCGTGTCGCGCGATCGCGGTTCTCCCCGAGCGCCGCTCCCTCGTAGCGGATCTCGCCGGCGGTCGGCGTGTAGAGGCCGACGATGCAGCGGCCGAGCGTCGACTTGCCGCAGCCCGACTCGCCGACGAGCCCGAGCGCTTCGCCGCGTGCAAGTTGGAGGTCGACGCCGTCGACCGCGCGGAGGACGGCACTCGGCTGCCCTCGCAGGCGCCGGGCGAGCCCGCCGCGGAGCGGGAAGTGCATCGAGAGGTCGCGCACCTCGAGCAGCGGCTCAGCCACCGGCGATCACCGGCTCCCTGCGGACGTCCTCGGCCGCGAGGTCGGGATGGATGCACGCGGTCGCGCGCCCGCCGCCGAGCGGCCGGAGCGGGAACGCGCCCTCGACGCAGTCGTGCTGCACGAACGCGCAGCGCGGATGAAAGCGACAGCCGGAAGGAGGGTCGGCGAGGTCCGGCGGCGAGCCGGGAATCGACGAGAGCAGCTCCCGCACGTCGTCGATGTCGGGCACCGAACGCAGAAGGCTCAGTGTGTACGGGTGCCGCGGCTCGCGGAACACCGTCTCGACGGGGCCGGTCTCGATCACCTGGCCGGCGTACATGACGGCCACGCGCTGGCAGGTCTGCGCGATCACGGCGAGGTCGTGCGAGACGAAGACGATGCTGACCCCGAGCCGCTCGCGCAGCGAGGCGAGCAGCTTGAGGATCTGATCCTGGATCGTGACGTCGAGCGCCGTCGTCGGCTCGTCGCAGAGGATCAGCTTCGGCTCCATCGAGAGCGCGATCGCGATCATCACGCGCTGCCGCGTCCCGCCCGACAGTTCGTGTGCGTATGCGTTGGCGCGCTGCTCCGGGTCGGGAATGCCGACCATGCGCATCAGCTCGAGCGCGCGCTCGCGCGCCCGGCGCCGGCCATAGCCGAGCCGGACGAGCGGTCCTTCGCCGATCTGCTCGCCGACGCGCATCACCGGGTTCAGCGCCGTCATCGGCTCCTGGAAGATCATCGCGATCGAGCGTCCTCTGAGCTCGCGCAGCGTCTCGGGCCTTGCCACTGCGAGGTCGGTCCCCTCGAAGACGATCTCGCCTCCGGCCAGCCTCGCGGCGCGGGGGAGCAGGCCGACGAGCGCGCGCAGGGCCATGGTCTTGCCCGAGCCCGACTCGCCCACGAGCCCGAGCGCCTCACCCGCGCGGACGTCGAACGAGGCTCCGTCGACGGCGTGCAGGACGCCGTGCGAGAGCGGGAAGTCGACGCGCAGGCCGCGGACGTCGAGCAGCAGGTCGCTCATTCGGGCCGCAACAGGTCGGCGAGCCCGTCGGCGAGCAGCGAGAGCCCGAGCGCGGTGATCACGACGGCGATGCCGGGAATCGTCGCGAGCTCCCAGTGCGTCGTCAGGTAGGTCTGCCCGTCGGCGATCATCTTGCCCCAGTCGGCCGTCGGAGGCTGGACGCCGAGGCCGAGGTAACCGAGCGTCACGATCGCGAGGATGTCGAGCACGATGTCCGACATCGAGAAGACAATCGCCTGCGTGATCACGTTCGGGAGCAGG
>JANMWV010000170.1:0-7479 GCA_031394165.1 Actinomycetes bacterium | reverse complement strand
CCACGTTGCGATCGAGCGGCTCCTCGCCGTGTACGAGCTCGAGAAGGCGGTGTACGAGCTGCGCTACGAGCTCGACAACCGTCCCGACTGGGTCGGCATCCCGGTCGCCGGGATCCAGCGGCTCATCGACGAGGCAGCTGCACCGCGATGATTCGAGCCGGGATGATCGAGCCCAGTTGATCGAGCTCGGTGCGAATCCGCACGGCACGCTCGGCGCCCACGAGACGAAGGGCGGTGTCGTCGTGCGCACGTATCGCCCCGAAGCGCGGGCAGTGCGGGTGCAGCCGGCGGGTGTCGAGGCCGAGTTGATGGAGCCGTCCGGGCTCTGGGAGGCGCTGCTGCCGAAGGCGACGCTCCCGCTCCGGTACGAGCTCGAGGTTGAGTACGCCGACGTCACGTCGCACACGGCACGAGACCCGTATGCGTTCCTGCCGACGCTCGGCGACCTCGATATCCACCTCGCGATGGAAGGCCGCCACGAGGAGTTGTACGAGAAGCTCGGCGCGCACGTGCGCGAGATCGACGGCGCCGTCGGCACCGCATTTGCCGTCTGGGCGCCGAATGCGCGCTCGGTCGCGGTCGTCGGCGACTTCAACGCCTGGGACGGCCGGTTGCATCCGATGCGCTCGCTCGGCTCGTCCGGCATCTGGGAGCTGTTCGTCCCCGGCGTCGCCGAAGGCGCCAAGTACAAGTTCGAGATCCGGACGCAGGAGGGGCGTCTGCGGATCAAGGCCGACCCGCTCGCGTTTCACACGGAGGTGCCGCCGGACACCGCGTCGATCGTCTGGAGCTCGAAACACGAGTGGGCCGACGGCGAGTGGATCGAGCAGCGCAGGCAGACCGACGCGCTCAAGACGCCGATCTCGATCTACGAGGTGCACCTCGGCTCGTGGCGGCGCAATCCGCTCGAGGACGACCGGTCGCTGTCGTACCTCGAGCTCGCCGACGAGCTGGGCGACTACATCGAGGACCTCGGCTTCACGCACGTCGAGCTGATGCCCGTGATGGAGCACCCGTTCGCCGGCTCCTGGGGCTATCAGGTGACCGGGTATCACGCGCCGACGTCGCGCTTCGGCACGCCCGACGACTTCCGCACGCTCGTCGACCGGCTGCATGCGCGCGGCATCGGCGTGATCCTCGACTGGGTTCCCGCGCACTTCCCGCGCGACGACTGGGCGCTCGCGCTGTTCGACGGCACGCATCTGTACGAGCACGCCGATCCGCGTCGCGGCGCGCACCCGGACTGGGGCACGCTCGTGTTCAACTTCGGTCGCAGCGAGGTGAAGAACTTCCTGCTCTCGAATGCGCTCTACTGGCTGAAGGAGCATCACGCCGACGGCATTCGCGTCGACGCCGTCGCGTCGATGCTCTACCTCGACTACTCGCGCACGGCCGGCGAGTGGGTGCCGAACGAGTTCGGCGGCCGCGAGGACCTCGACGCCGTCGAGTTTCTCAAGGAGACGAACGTCGCGCTCTACGCGGAGGAGCCCGGCGTCATCTCGGCGGCGGAGGAGTCGACGGCGTGGCCCGGCGTCTCGAAGCCGACGTACGACGGCGGGCTCGGCTTCGGCTTCAAGTGGAACATGGGCTGGATGCACGACACGCTCACGTACTTCCAGAAGGATCCCGTGCACCGGCGCTTCCACCATCAGACGCTGACGTTCTCGCTCGTGTACGCGTTCAGCGAGAACTTCATCCTGCCGCTGTCGCACGACGAGGTCGTGCACGGGAAGCGGTCGCTGCTCGACAAGATGCCGGGCGACCGTTGGCAGAAGTTCGCCAACCTGCGCTCGCTCTACGCGTACATGTGGGCGCATCCGGGCAAGAAGCTGCTCTTCATGGGCGGCGAGCTCGGCGAGTGGCAGGAGTGGGACCACGACGGATCGCTCCACTGGAACCTGCTCGAGCAGGCCGACCACCAGGGCGTGCAGTCGCTCGTGCGCGATCTCAACCGGATCTACCGCGCGACGCCCGCGCTGTGGGAGGTCGACTTCGACCCGACCGGCTTCCGCTGGCTCGAGGCCAACGACGCGGCGAACAACGTCGTCGCGTTCGCGCGCATCGGCGTCGACGATCAGAGACCGCTCGTGTGCGTGCTGAACCTCTCGCCGGTTCCGCGCTACGCCTACCGGCTCGGGCTACCGCTCCGCTGCGACTGGCGCGAGGTGCTCAACACCGATTCGACCTACTACGGCGGCTCCGGCGTCGGCAACCTCGGCAGCGTCGCGGCGGAGGCCGTGCCGTGGCACGATCAGCCGTTCTCCGCGCTCGTGACGCTGCCGCCGCTCGGCGCCGTCTGGTTCGTGCCGGAATGAGCTTCACGACGCGCCCCGAGCTTCGCGGCACCTTCGGGATGGTCGCCTCGACGCACTGGCTCGCGTCGGCCGCCGGCATGGCCGTGCTCGAGCAGGGCGGCAACGCCTTCGACGCCGCCGTCGCTGCGGGCTTCACGCTCCAGGTTGTCGAGCCGCACCTGAACGGACCCGGCGGCGACCTGCCGGCGCTGCTCTGGCCGGCCGGCGGTGAGCCCGTGGTGCTCTGTGCACAGGGCACGGCGCCGCGGGCGGCGACGATCGAGCGTTATCGCGACGAGCTCGGGCTCCCGCTCGTTCCGGGCACCGGCCCGCTTGCCGCGGTCGTGCCCGGCGCGTTCGGCGGCTGGCTCGCGCTGCTGCGCGACTACGGCACCGTGTCGTTGCGCGACGTGCTGCGCTTCGCGATCGGCTACGCGGAGGACGGCTACCCGCTGCTGCCGCAGATCGCCGGCTCGATCCGCAACGTCGAGTCGCTGTTCCGCGACGAGTGGACGACGTCCGCCGAGGTCTACCTTCCCGTCCCGACGCCGGGCGCGCTGCACCGCAACCGGCAGCTCGCCGCGACGTATCGCCGCATCGTCGAGGAGGCGGAAGCGCGCTCCTCCGACCGCGACGAGCAGATCGCAGCCGCGCACGACGCCTGGTATCGCGGCTTCGTCGCCGAGGCGTTCATCGCCTTCCAGCAGCGGGAGTGGCTGGACAGCTCGGGCGCCCGGCATGCGGGGCTGCTCGCCGAGGAGGATCTGCGCGACTGGACGCCGTCGTACGAGCCGCCGCTTGCGGTCGACTACCACGGCGTCGACGTGCTGAAGGCAGGCCCGTGGAGCCAGGCGCCGGTGTTCCTCCAGCAGCTGCGCCTGCTCGAGGGCTTCGACCTCGTCGGGCTCGGCCACGTGAGCGCCGAGTACGTGCACGTCGTGACGGAGTGCGCCAAGCTCGCATTCGCGGACCGCGAAGCGTGGTACGGCGATCCCGGCTTCTACGACGTGCCGATGGAGACGCTGCTGTCGCGCGCCTACGCCGACGAACGGCGCGCGCTCGTCGGCGCCGAGGCGTCGGACGCGCTGCAACCGGGATCCCCCGATGGACGGGAGCCGCGGCTCGCGACTCCCGTCGCCGGCGCACCGCTCGCGCCCGGCGTTGGCGAGCCGACGCGGGGCGGAGCTCCCAAATCAGACAAACCCGGGGGCTCGGGCCTGGACCATGTGCGCTCCCCAGGCCTGAGCCCCCGGGGCGACACCGTGCACCTCGATGTCGTCGACCGCTGGGGCAACATGGTCGCCGCGACGCCGAGCGGTGGTTGGCTCTGGGGCGCGCCGGTGATTCCCGAGCTCGGTTTCTGCCTCGGCACGCGCGCGCAGATGTTCTGGCTCGAGGAAGGTCTGCCGAACTCGCTCGAGCCGGGCAAGCGGCCGCGCACGACGCTCTCGCCGACGCTCGTCGGGCGCGGCGGCGATCCCTATCTCGCGCTCGGCACGCCCGGCGGCGACCAGCAGGACCAGTGGACGCTGCACGTGCTGCTCGGACACCTGCACTTCGGTCTCGACCTCCAGGCGGCGATCGACGCGCCGAACCACCACACCGAGGCGTTCCCGAGCTCGTTCTATCCGCGCGAGACGCGGCCGCGCCACGTCGCCGTCGAGGACCGCGCAGGCGACGAGACGCTCGCCGGGCTGCGTGCGCGCGGGCACGACGTCGAGGTGTCCGGCGCGTGGACGCTCGGCCGCGTGAGCGCCGCGGGGCGCGACGCCGACGGGCAGCTCAAGGCGGGCGCGAACCCGCGCTTGATGCAGGGCTACGCGGTCGGCCGTTGACCAGCGGGTGTTCGGGCGCCGTCTTCGGCTCCCCGTAACCTTCGTGCGATGTCTGCTCTTCCTTCGCTCGCGCCGGCTTCAGAGTTCGCTGACTCCGGGGAGTCCGTCGTCGACTGGTGGGCGACGCGCGCCCGTCGAGCCGGGCTCAGCGGCGAGTGGGCCGAGCTAGGGCGGGCGCTTCCGGGGATTGCTGCGCGCTCACTCGGGCTTCTGGAGCGCCAGCCTGCAGACCTTCTTGCGGATGCGTTCGCGCTTGGCGAGGCATACGTCGCGCGCACGGCGGCAGACACACGACTGCGAGAGGGACGTCACTACACCCCGAGGGGTCTTTCCGGGGTGCTGTGGCAGGAGCTGATCGCAGCCGGAAGCGATCCGCACGCGGGCGTCTGGGATCCGGCGTGCGGCATGGGATCGCTCCTAATTCCAGCGCTCCGAGCTGCGGCTGCACGTTCGGGGCCGCTGGGGTTGTCCGATCTCGAACAGCGTTTCGGCGGTGTCGATCTCGACCCCGTCGCCGTCGAACTCGGGAACGTCGTCCTCGCGGCGGAGCTTCTGCCGGCCTGGGCTGCGCTGCCGCCCCGCCGGCGGGGTCCGCTGCCTGAGTTGTTGTCAGTCGCCGACGGGCTCGACCATCGAGCACTCAGACCGAAGACGATCGTCTTGAACCCGCCCTACGGTCGTGTGCGGCTGTCGCACCAGGACCGCGTTCGGTGGAGCGATGCATTGTTCGGTCATGCGAATCGATACGCATTGTTCGTGCGTTGGGCCATAGAGCACGTCGCTGATGGCGGCTTGGTCGGCGCAGTTTTGCCGACCAGTTTTCTCGGCGGCAGTTACTTCCAGAGACTGCGCGAGCTGATCGGCCGGGAGGCACCGCTTCGTCGGGTCGCATTCGTCGAGGATCGCTCGGGGGTGTTCGTCGGCGTGCTTCAGGAAACCTGTCTTGCGATCTTCGAGAAGGGCGGAACCGCAAGCACGGTCGCCTGTGCGCGAGTAACGGTGAATCAGACGACGGAGCGCGTCGAGATCGGCAGCGTGGCGTTGCGACAAGAGGCCGCACCCTGGCCCCTTCCGCGCCATCGCGATCAGTGCCAACTGGTCGGACACTCTGCGAGACTGCCTCACCGCCTCAGCGACTACGGGTGGCATGCGTCCACCGGTCCGCTCGTCTGGAACCGTCACAAGTCGCAGATCCACGAGCGCAACGGATTGAGTTTGGTGCCAATCGTCTGGGCTGCGGACATCGGCGATCTCGGCGTTCACGGCAATCCGACCCGCGATCATCGCCGGTACGTCGCGCTACGAGAGAGGGACTCGTTCATGCGCTTGGCAGAGCCGGCCGTGCTCGTGCAGCGTACGACTGCGCCGGAGCAAAGCCGCCGACTCGTTGCAGCCGAGCTCGACGCCGAGGCGCTCGCGCGGTGGGGTGGCGTGGTCGTCGTCGAGAATCATGTGAACGTCTTGCGCCGCGAGAGCGGTCGCCCAGCGATGAGCGCGATGCTGTTGACCCGACTTCTGCGCACGGAGACGCTCGACCGTTTGTATCGGTGCCTCACCGGCAGCGTGGCGGTCTCGAGCTACGAGCTGGCGGCGCTGCCACTCCCTCCTCCAGAGATCGTCGCGGCGTGGGAGAAGCTCGATTCCGCGCGCCTCGGTGCGGCGGTCGCCGCGTATTACGGTGAGCATGGCGCTTCCGAGTAGGGAGCTCTGCGAGCAGCGGCTCTCTCTGATCTTTCCGGAAGCGTTGCCGCAGCGAGGCAGACTGACCGGACGTCTAGCGTCTGCCGCAATCTTCGTGTGTCTGTACGCAGACGCGGTTGAGGGTCGTGGGCGGATTCGCCCTTCGATGGTCCTCTGGATGTCGGACGCAGCCGCGGCGCGTGGTGATGAAGCCGATCGCCACGAGTGGTATCAGGCGGCTCTAGCTGGCAAGCGAGCGCTCGTGGCGCTTCACGAGAAGTGGGGCGTTCGCCACGAGCCGTGGTATGCCGACAACACGCGTGAACCGCTTCGCGACGAGATCTTCCGGGCTTGGTCGACGTTCGGAGCAATCGCACGGTACGAAACGTTGCAGACGACATCGTCGACGCCGCAATGGTCGCTGACGGCCGACTTCGCCGCGTTGTTCGATCCTTCCCTGGGAGAGGACGCAGCAGCCGAGTCGATCGCCGACTGGCGAGAGGATCACCTCGGCACGATCGGGCTGGCGCGCGTCGCAGTCGCGGAGCAGATCGCAAACGCCGGCAGCGCCATCTCCGTGAATCTTCCCAACGGCCTAACGAGGGCACTAGCACCCGGCGGAACGTCCCTGATTCTCAAAGGTGTGATCGAGCGCTTCGCGCCGCGCGTGCTTGCGCAACCCGCTGTGCTGTTCATCAGCGAAAGTCGTCAGCATGTCGATCTCATCGACGCGCAGCTCCTTCGCCGACTCGGCATGGCGATCAAGGCGGACAGACTTCTGCCGGATGCGCTCCTCTTCGATGTCGAGCGAGGCGAGTTTTGGTTCGTCGAGGTTGTCTTCAGCGACGGCCCGATCGACGAGGCGCGACGGAACGCCTTGCTGAATTGGGCGGAGAGTCAGGGCATCCCAGTCGAACAGTGCAGATTCTTGACCGCTTTCGCCGGCCGAACGTCGGCGTCGTTTCGTCGCTTGGCGGCCTCGCTCGCGTGGGGAAGCGCCGTGTGGTTCCTCGACGAGGAGGAGCACGTGATGTACCTGGACGCCCCTGCGTGAGGGAGCGCAACGGTTGACGCGGCGATTCGGCGCGATCCCCGGCCGCGACGGCGAGGTCGAGCTGCGCGTCTGGGCGCCGAGCGTCCGCTCGCTCGCCGTCGATCTGGCGCGCGGCCGGCACGAGCTGCTGGACGTCGGCGACGGCGTGTACGAGGCGCGCATCCCGGCTGCCGCCGGCGACGAGTACCTGCTCGTCGTCGACGGCGAGCAGGTGTACCCCGATCCGTGCTCGCGCGCGCAGCCGCACGGCGTGCGCGGGTCGTCGGCGGTCGTCGACACCGGCGCGTTCCGCTGGACGGACGCGGGCTGGGAGGGCGTCGCGCTCGACGACCTCGTTGTCTACGAGCTCCACGTGGGCACGTTCACCGACGAGGGAACCTTCGACGCGGTGGTCCCACGGCTGCGCGGATTGCGCGCGCTCGGCGTCACCGCGATCGAGCTGATGCCCGTCGCGACCTTCCCGGGCGAGCGCGGTTGGGGCTACGACGGGATCTACGCGTACGCACCGCACCGCGCGTACGGCGGGCCCGACGGCCTCGCGCGCCTCGTCGACGCCGCGCACGCGGCAGGTCTCGCGGTGCTGCTCGACGTCGTCTACAACCACGTCGGCCCGGGC